>JAHJBA010000008.1 GCA_018813625.1 Patescibacteria group bacterium
AGTTGTTCCTGCCACAAGACAGTGTGGCATTTTTGCCAGATTGCCAAAAGTTGCTTTACCAGAAATTGCACGGCCTAAGGCGATGGTAAGAGGTTTTGGGGAATTTCTGAATCTTTCGTCTGCAAGCATGGTTGCAAGTCCAACAATTGATTTTGATTTATTTGGAATTTCAATGCCCACCAAAGATTTTCCAGGGATTGGTGCTTCTATTCGAAGTGGATGTGCAGCAAGGGCGAGAGCTAGATCGTTTTGAAGTCCCACAATGCGCGAGAGTTTCATCCCTTCAGCAGGTTTTAATGCATAACGAGTGACGGTAGGTCCGATGGTTATTTCGTCCATTTCAACTTCTATGCCAAAATTTGCCAATGTGCGTTTAATAATGTTTGCGTTTGCTTTTATGTCACCGGTATTTGGCTTACCCTTATCCTCCTCAAGGAGGGAGAGGGGAGGGGGAACATATGCTCCAGCAATCTTGCCTTTCCTCTTTTTAATTGGCATCTCTTCTGATTCAATAGAATCACCCCGACCATCGTTAAAGGATTCTTTTGTTTTTTTGCTCGATTTAGATTTTGTTTTTTCTTCCTCATCTTCTTCAACCTCTCCTGGCTCTTCGTCCTCTTCTTCATATTCTCCCACTACTTTTGGTTGCGTAATTTTTTTTCTCCAAATTTTTGCCCAAATGTATTTTAAAAATGGAACAAGCTCTGGTTTTTTGTCGAACATGACAATGATTGAAATTATTAAAATTGCGCCGAGAAAAATTATACTTACATAAATATCGAAAAGAGCCACGAACGGTGTTGATAAAATTTTTCCCAAAAATCCGCCAGCATGCTCTGTCGAAGCGATGTCTATCAACCCGAGACTGGACAACAAAAATGCTACTCCGCTTATTGTCCGTGTCAGTCCTATGTTAGGCCGTTCAGATTTTACAAAAGATGATCCTAAGAGTACAAAGAGGACTGGGAGCAGAAGATACCCATATCCAAGCAAAAAATAAAAAATTTCATAGGCGAACTTGCCTGCTTTTCCCGCGATGTCGAATGCAGACATAAAAAGAAACAGAGCTAAAACAAAAAAGATAACCGCCCATATTCCATGTTTTGTCTCTGTTTTTAATTTGATTTTTGGTTTAGTAAAAGTTTTCTCTTGCCTGGATTTGTTTTTTCCGTTCTTCGCCATGAGTTCATTTTAACATATTTTTTATCTAGATACAGAAAAGTAAAATTATTATTAAATACAGCACGGATATTTTTTTGCTAAAAAATTCCTCGTGCTCGCGCCGTCGCGCTCCCAAGTCTGTATTTAACAATAATCTTACTTTTCTTTTTGAAAAGTGGAATGAAATAGTGTTTTAAGAGACATTGCGCAGGCGGGTAGGCGAGCATAGCAAATTTTCAGGAGGAAATTATGCGTGTCGATTAACATACTATTTCAGGAAACTTTTTAAAGAATTGACACAGTGTGTCCGTTATGTATAATAGACATCATGTTGGAAGAAAATAAAAATCTAACGGACCAAGCAAGAGAAACTATCAAAGACACTCCTTCGACACCCGCCCCCTATCAAGCAGGGGAGATTAATGTGGGGTCCTTTACAAAAGTGAATAAACTGGTAACGGCGCTTTATATGGTAACAGACATGTTAGAAAACGAAGAACCATTGAGGCGTGAGCTGAGAACCTTAGGTGCAAAAATCATAACGGACATATCTCTTGCACAATCAAGTGTGGAAAAAAAAATTGCAGCCATAATTTCTCTATTGGACATTGGCTCAACCATAAATCTTATATCCGAGATGAATTGTAGTATTCTTAAAAAAGAGTTTATACAACTAAAACAGTCCTTAAAAGAATCAAAGCAGGACTTAGTATTGTTAGATTTTTTTCAGGAACCTGAAACAGTTCAGGTCAAAGAGAATGAAGGTTTTATAAATGCGAATAAGGTTATACCTAAGAAGATTAGCTCTACGAATGGTATCAATAGGAATTCTATAGGATCTATTGGAATTCAGAAGGGTGGAACATTGCTAAAAGCCCTGAGCGAAGTCCACGGGATGAAAGCCCTTAGAAAGGTTGGGGGGATGTCCGATAAAAAATTTATGTCCTTAAAAGACAAAAAAAATTCATTGATCATGTCCGATACAAAAAATAGTTTTGATGCTCTAAAAAAACAAAGACGCGATCAAATAATAAAAATAATAAAAGCTTGCCCCGCAATCGGCGGGGATAAACTCGAAGGGGTTGGCATAAAAGACATCGCGATTGCTTTTCAAAATTTTGGGGAAGATATAGGTGAAAAAACACTACAAAGAGAGCTTGTTTCCATGGTTAGTGACGGTGTCCTCAAAAAAGAAGGAGAGAAGCGTTGGAGTAGATACTCCTTATAAAGGACATCTGTAAAATACATGTCTTTTATACTGCACAGCTTGTAATATTTACTATTTTATTCCGTCATTTATGTTGTACTTGCTATTTGCATTTGAAACGAAAATATGCGAATATCAGGGAGTGAGTTGTCTGGCACTAAGTCACACAGATTTTGTGCTAGGTTATCCACACAGGTAATATATTGCCCTATTGGGCTGATATATTATAATGTTACTGTGTTTACGAATCGCGTTTTTACGTTATTCGTATTCGCAAAAAATTGCATTAAATATATCTAAAATTTCGTCGAAAAAATTTTGGAAAAATAGTGCAAAGATCATTGAAAACCGAAGAGTCCCGTAAGAAATTTAAAAAATTTCGTTCGGGATTAAATAAATATAGTAAAT
>JAHJBA010000056.1 GCA_018813625.1 Patescibacteria group bacterium
CCCATTAATGGTAACACCACACCCAGAAGAGAAAGGCATCTTCACCGTCCTTGAAGGAAACAGAAGAATTACAGCTCTAAAATTACTACACACCCCCTCGCTCGCCGAAAAAAATAAGCCTTTAAGAAAACGCTTTGAGTCTTTAACAGAGGCCTTTAAGAAAAACCCTGTTAACATGGTACAATGTATTATTTTTCCGGACAAAGAAGAAGCTGCAAGGTGGATAGAACTCAAACACACTGGTGAAAACAAAGGTATTGGAACTGTTAACTGGAACACCCAACAAAAAGAAAGATTTATAGAAAAAAAGAAAGGTAAAGCATCATTACCTTTGCAAGTAATTGAGTTTATCAAAAAGAACAGCTCGCAGGACGAAGACACCTTAAAGACAATCGCCTCAATCCCTGCCACAAACCTCGGTCGACTTATTGGAGACCCTGACGTAAGAGAAGCATTAGGTCTCAAAACAAGTCACGGAAAACTCACCACAAATTTACAAAAAGAAGAGGTTCTCAAGGGGTTAGTAAAAATAGCAAAAGACCTTATCCATAAGGATTTCAAGGTCAACAGTATTTATTACAAAAAGGATCGCGAGAAATATATTGAAGGGCTGAAAAAAGACGACCTCCCAGACTACTCAAAAAAGGCTGAAGAACATTGGAGCCTTGACTCTCCCCCACCTACTGCTCCAGCAAATAAAACGATCAACAAAAAAACACAGCCTTCAAAAAACACTCCAAGAAGCAAGACATTATCAACAAACAGAACAGTACTCATCCCCTCGTCGTGCCCATTGAATATAAATGGTGCACCTCGCATTAACGAAATATATTGGGAACTACGAAGGATTAAAATCGATGATTTTAAAAATGCTGCTGCCGTCATTCTAAGGGTTTTTCTTGAGCTAAGCGCGAATCATTACATCGAAAAAAACTCTATAGAGACAAAAAAGAACCCCAAAAAAGAATCTACCCTGGCCGGTAAAATCCAGGCAATTTGCACTTTTATGGAGAATAAAAAGATCCTCACTCGTGACAGACTAAAGGGTATAAGAATGGCTACAACAAGCCAAGACAGTATCTTCTCGACCGACACCTTTAATGCCTATGTGCATAATAGACATTTTTCTCCAAGCTCAATTTTATTAAAGGAGACTTGGGACAATATGCAAGAATTCATGCAGAAAGTTTGGGAATAATTTTGGTGGCCGTGCCTTTAAAAACTGATTACAATAGCCAAAATTAACAATCAAACATGCCCAACTATGAGATACTCCACACCATTACGCTACCCAGGCGGCAAAAGCAAATTAGCTAATTTTATTAAGTTAATTTTTAAAGAAAACAACCTGATTGATGGCCATTATGTTGAGCCTTATGCGGGTGGAGCCGGGATCGCCTTCTCTTTGCTGTTTCAAGAATACGTTTCACATATACATATTAACGATTTAAATATGTCTGTTTATGCCTTTTGGCATTCAGTGCTCAATAAACCTGAAGATTTGTGCAAATTAATACACGATACACCGGTAACTCTGGAGACATGGAGGCAACAAAAGAGAATTCAACAACGAAAGAACGAATCATCCTTGCTTGAATTAGGATTTTCCACCTTTTTCCTAAACAGGACAAATAGATCTGGAATTATTACTGGAGGCGCTATAGGCGGCATTGAACAAAAAGGAAAATGGAAAATTGACGCTAGATACAACAAAGAAACTTTAATCGAACGGGTCAAAAAAATTGCCATTTATTCAAATAGAATAAAGCTATACAATTTAGACGCCAGTATTTTTATCAGTGATATTTTACCTAAAATACCTCAACAAACTTTAATCTATCTCGACCCCCCATATTATGAAAAAGGAAAGGGCTTATATCAAAATCACTATAAACATGATGACCATGCAGCAGTCTCCAAGCTAATCACATCGCAAATTAAACAAAAATGGCTAGTCTCTTACGACAACACACCTCAAATACAGCAACTTTATAAAGACTACAGACAAATACAATACGGCTTAAGTTATAGCGCGAATGAACACTACGAAGGCTCAGAGATAATATTTTTTTGCGACGACTTAATTGTCCCTCCAATCACTAATCCAGCCAAGACTAAAGCCGCTTAAAAAATTCTTATTTTATCTGCAAATAAAAAGAGCAAACCAGCCAACCAGGCCAATTTGCTCTTTTTAAATTTTCCCAAAAATTTTATTTCTCTATTTCCCGCAAACTCCCACCAGTTCCCGAAAAATCCCGCAAAAATTTTCAAAAATTTATAGGTTCTATTTTTCTCATTCTATCTGTCTCCCTGTACCCAGCCCCTCAATGCGCCAGAAAAAGACGAAGGCCCGATGGATTACTCCATCGGGCCTTCTATATAAACGCTTTAAAAAAGCGGTGGGATCTGGCTCCTCGGGAGGGACTCGAACCCCCGACAGGGTGATTAAC
>JAHJBA010000057.1 GCA_018813625.1 Patescibacteria group bacterium
CAAGCAGGATATTCGAACGCAACCGGCTCGGGGAATGTCTTTCTTGGGAGTCAGGCAGGATATTATGAAACAGGTTCTAATAAATTATTTATAGATAATCAAGATAGAACAGACGAAGCTACTGCCAGAACTAATTCTTTGATTTATGGAATCTTTGATGCTACTCCAGCTAACCAAAAACTTACAATAAATGGTATGTTAAATGTTTCCGTTTTACCTGCTTATGATGATGATGCTGGTGCTGGTGGTGGCGGATTAACAACTGGAGATTTTTATCAAACTACTGGATTAGGAGCGATAGCAACGGCCGGAGTTGTAATGGTAAAACAATAACTTTTTAAGTTTTCTAAAAATTTGCAATTTTCTCAAGCTTATAGTAAATTATAAGTCGTGCCTACGATTAACCAATTAGTTAAAAAGAATAGAAAAACAACCCGCAAGAAGTCAAAGGCGGTTGCTTTGGCTCGTGGTTTTAATGTTTTAAAAAATAAACCAGTACATTTTCCTGCGCCATTCAAGCGTGGAGTGTGCACAAAAGTTACTACAACTACTCCAAAGAAGCCCAATTCTGCTCTTCGAAAGATTGCGAGAGTGCGTTTGACTAATGGCATGGAAGTGACAGCCTATATTCCAGGAGAAGGACATAACTTACAGGAACACTCAGTTGTTATGCTTCGTGGAGGACGCGTGAAAGATTTAATCGGAGTAAGATATCATATTGTTCGCGGAGTTTTGGATACGCAAGGAGTTGAAAAGCGTAGACAAGGCAGATCACTTTATGGAAACAAGAAACCAAAGACTGATAAAAAATAATTTTAAATAATATGCGAAGAAAAGTAAAAAACAGAAATATAGTTGAACCAGATTTTATGTACAACTCTCAAAAGTTGGAGAAATTTATTAATTACATTATGTGGTCTGGAAAAAAAGAAACCTCCAGAAAAATAATGTATCAAGCTTTTGATGTGATAAAGGAAAAAACAGGCAACCCAAATCCGCTTGAGATTTTTGATTTGGCTATGAAAAATGCTGGACCATTAACTGAGGTTAGGTCAAAAAGAATTGGGGGAGCAAACTATCAGGTGCCTCGCGAAGTTCGACCAGAGAGAAGACTTGCTTTGGCTATGCGCTGGATCAGGGATGCGGCTCGTGCCAAAAAAGGACAACCGATGCATTTAAAGCTTGCTGAAGAATTAATTTTAGCTTCAAAGAACGAAGGTGCAGCCATTAAGAAGAAAGAAGATACGCACAAAATGGCTGAAGCGAACAAGGCATTTGCTCATTTCGCTTGGTAATTTTTACTTTGTAAAAATTATCCTGAGCTAGTCGAAGGATATAAAGTTTTCAAGATCCCTGAAAAGGGATTTTTTGTTGACATGGGAATGTGAAAAGTATATAAATAAAGTAGAGAAAATAGTACAAAACTAAATTTGTTGCCATGGAAGAAAAAATGAGAGATGTAGAAACCATTGCTGAAGAACTGAGGCAGATGAATGGAGACATTGGACTTGTTTCTAGGAAAATTGAGCTTTGCTTTGAATTGATGACATCTTATTGTCAGAAAAAAAAGGGAAAAAGGTTTTGGTTTCTTTCATGGGGATATTTTATAGAAAGGAGCCATTGCGTTTATGCTGCCAAGGTTTTGGGCAATATGCAACACAAAGACTTGGCTCTTGGAAAAAGAGCTTTAAAGTTCACGGAGGAATTTGAAAAAGAACTTCCTTCAAAGGTCACAAAGAACTTATTCTTTGTAGCTCACAAAATGAACAAGCCAAACTAAACCGCCCTTGAGCGGTTTTTTTATTTGTCCAGATAGCAGGTTTAATAAAGTTTAAAGGTGCGCTTTGCGCATTATTAAAATTCACTACGGGGTTTGCAAAAAAAAAGTTTATGTTATATAGTCTTCATAGCGCACTAGGCGCTTTTTATCATTAAATTTGTTTTTAGATATTTTATATGGAAAGAGATTATCCGTTAGAAAAAGTTAGGAACATTGGAATTATCGCACACATTGATGCGGGCAAAACAACGACTACTGAGCGTGTTTTGTTTTATACTGGAGTTTCACACAAAATAGGTGAAGTGCATGAGGGCGAAACTGTCACCGATTGGATGGAACAAGAAAGAGAAAGAGGAATTACTATTACCTCTGCTGCAGTTACCTGCTTCTGGACTCCGACTTATGCCAATAATGACAAAAGCAAGAAACATCGTTTTAATATTATTGACACGCCGGGGCATATTGATTTTACCGTAGAAGTAAAAAGATCTCTTCGCGTGCTTGATGGCGCTGTTGTAGTTTTTGATGGAGTAGCAGGAGTAGAACCTCAATCTGAAACAAATTGGCGTTATGCTGATGAAGCGAAGGTCCCACGTATTTGTTTTATAAATAAATTGGATAGAACAGGTGCTTCCTTTGAACGTTCTTATGCAACGATTTTAGATCGTCTTACTAAAAAAGCTGTTCGAATGCAGATACCTATTGGTCTTGAAGAAAAACATGAAGGTGTTGTGGATCTTTTAAAAATGAAGGCCTATTACTTTGAAGGAGAGATGGGCAATCAGGTTATTGAAAAGGAAATTCCAGAAGAAATGAAGGCAGATGCTGAAAAGTATCGCAATGAATTAATAGAAAAAATTGTGGAACAGGACGATGCAGTCATGAATGATTATTTTGAAGGCAAAATTCCGGAGATTGATGTTTTGAAAAAACTTTTGAGACAGGGAGTTATTGCTAATGAAATCTTTCCAGTCTATGCTGGTTCTGCTTTGAAAAATAAAGGTGTTCAATTGGTGCTTGACGGAGTAGTCGACTATCTTCCTTCTCCGCTTGATATTCCACCAATGGAAGGAATCGATCCAAATAATGAAGAACATGTAGAAAGAAAAGCCTCAGATTCTGAACCATTTGCCGCTCTCGCCTTTAAGGTTGCGACTGATCCATTTGTGGGCCAGCTCATTTTCTTTAGAGTTTATTCCGGAACACTTGCTTCTGGGTCTTATGTTTATAATCCAAGGACTAGAAACAAAGAACGTATTGGTAGAATTTTACGCATGCACGCAAACGATAGAGAAGAGGTGAAGAAAGTTTTTGCTGGGGAAATTGCCGCTGCGGTTGGGCTTAAAGATACTATTACCTCGGACACAATTTGTGACGAAGAACATCCGATTGAATTGGATAGAATTATTTTTCCAGAACCAGTTATTTCTCTTCGCATAGAACCAAAAACCAAAGCTGATCAAGAAAAAATGGGCATGGCATTAAATAGGCTTGCTCAAGAAGATCCGACTTTTAAAGTTAGCACAGACCAAGAAACAGGAGAGACAATTATTTCTGGTATGGGAGAACTTCACTTAGAAATTATTGTTGATCGCATGAAAAGAGAATTTAGCGTTGAGGCAAATGTGGGCAAGCCACAAGTTGCTTATCGCGAAACGATTACTGGAAATTCAGAAGCAGAAGGTAAGTATATCAAGCAGTCTGGCGGGCGTGGTAATTACGGCCATGTGAAGATAAAGGTAAAACCAATGACCATTCTCACAAAAGAAGAGATAGAAGATTTGCCTAAAAACACAAAGCGCTCGGGTGGATTCGAGTTCATAAACAACATCAAAGGGGGGGTTATTCCACAAGAATATATTCCTGCTTGTGAGAAGGGATTTAGGGAAGGTCTTGATCGTGGAGTTTTGGCAGGATTCAAAATGGTAAATGTTTCAGTTGATCTTTGGGATGGAAGTTACCATGAAGTAGACTCAAACGAAATGGCTTTTAAAATTGCAGCTTCTATGGCAATTCAAGATGCTTGTAAAAGAGCGAATCCAGTTATTTTAGAACCAATGATGAAGGTTGAAGTTGTCACTCCGGATAAGTTCATGGGAGATGTTACAGGTAATCTTTCATCAAAACGTGGAATTATTGAAGGAATGGAAGAGCGCGGAATGAATAAAGTTATTAAAGCCATTGTGCCATTATCTGAAATGTTTGGTTACATGACTGGTCTTCGTTCCATGACTGAAGGAAGAGCATCATTCACTATGGAATTCATTCGTTACGATATTGTGCCAAACAATGTGGCAGAAACCATCATTGCTGCACGAAAGTAGATCTCAATTTTATTTTATATTTGACAGACCTGCTTTTAAAATATAAGCTGAATTTAAACTTGAACAAAAAATATGGAAAAGATGGAAAATAAAGAAAATTTCTTTATCGACCAAAGTAAAATAAATGAAGAGGAAAAATATGTAAGCGTGCCCGTTAATTACCCTGAATATTATGATAGAGATGATGTAGTATGGTTTTGGAATAAGGTTGAGGATGAATTGAAGAAAAAATATCCAGATATTAATTTTTCAGGAATATCAGAGGGAAAATCTGGGGAAGATGGGAAAGAAGAATTTTTGTTTTACTTTGAATAAAGCCTTTTGTTTTGACAACACGAGGCTTTTTTTATTTGATCCCGTAGTAGATTTTGATGATGCCCTTAAGGCGCGCTTTGCGCTTCATCAAAATTCACTACCGGATTGACATTGTTTTCTAATTTGCTATTATCTTAGGTAACTGCACTTTCGGCAGTTTTTCTATTGCTAATTTATTAATTTTAGTAATATTAAATTATTAACAATAATCCCGACGTAAAATCGGGACTCCGATCTAAAGGGTCGGAGTTTAGTTAAATTAGTAATTAAGCCTTAGCGACTGGTTCTCGTACGTTAAGTTTTAATTATTAAAAATAAAAATATGGCAGAAGAATTTAAAAGAGATAAGCCACACGTAAACGTTGGCACCATCGGTCACGTTGACCATGGAAAGACTACATTAACAGCTGCAATTTTGCATGTTCTTAATTTGGCTGGGAATCAGGTAAGGCTTCGCGATGTTAATCAGATTGACAATGCTCCTGAAGAAAAGGCTCGTGGAATTACTATAAATATTTCACACAACGAGTATGAGACTGCGACTCGTCACTATGCTCACATCGATGCTCCAGGACACGCTGACTATATTAAAAACATGATTACCGGTGCCGCTCAAATGGACGGTGCTATTTTAGTGGTTGCCGCAACGGACGGAGCTATGCCTCAGACACGCGAACACGTTCTCCTTGCAAAACAGGTTGGTGTTCCAAAAATAATCGTATTTCTAAACAAGTGCGATATGGTTGACGATAAGGAAATGATTGATATGGTTGAAGAAGAAATTCGTGAACTTCTAACCAAGCAAGGATTTGATGGCGCAAATGCTCCTGTTATAAAGGGATCAGCGCTTAAGGGTCTTGAAGCAAAGGATGTTAACGACGAATGGGCAAAGAAAATTCTTGAACTTACAAATGCTTTAGATACATACATTCCAGTTCCAGAGAGAGATACATCTAAGCCTTTTTTGATGCCGGTTGAGGATATTTTCTCAATTGAAGGCCGTGGCACAGTTGTAACCGGAAAAATCGAAAGAGGTATTGTAAAAGTTGGAGAAGAAATCGAAATTATCGGCATAAAGCCAACTCAGAAGTCGGTAGTGACTGGTATTGAAATGTTCAACAAAAACTTACAAGAAGGTATGGCAGGAGACAATGCTGGTATTCTTCTTCGTGGACTAAAGAAAGAAGATATTACTCGTGGGCAAGTTCTTGCAAAGCCAGGAACAGTTACACCACATGATAATTTTACCTGTGAAGTTTATGTTTTGAAAAAAGAGGAAGGTGGGCGTCACACCCCATTCTTTAAGGGTTACAAGCCTCAATTCTATATCAGGACTACTGATGTTACGGGCGACGTTACTCTTGCAGATGGTGTAGAAATGGTTATGCCAGGAGATACGGCAAAACTTACCGTTAAGTTGGTTACTCCGGTTGCCCTTGAGGAATCGCAAAAATTTGCTATCCGCGAGGGAGGTAAGACCGTCGGGGCAGGAGTCGTTGTGAAGATTCTTGCTTAATAAAATTAAAAACGCAATTTATTAGTTCATGACAACATCAGAAACAAAAGTAAAAAAGCCGAAAGCGGTAAAAGCGACAAAAGCAACGAAGACAGTTAAAGCAGTCGCTAAAACGACCACTAAGGATTCCAAAGAGCCGAAAACAAAAAAGAAAAAAGAGGATGGGAAAGTGGTACTTCGCATCAGAGTTCGTGCCTACGAGAGCAAGATACTAGATGCGTCAGTCAAACAAATTATAGATACCGCAATGCGTTACGATGCCACTGTCGTTGGGCCGGTTCCTTTGCCAACGGAGATTAAGAAATATACGGTTAATCGTGCTTCTTTTATCTACAAAAATACACGAGAACAATTTGAAATAAGAGTACATAAAAGATTAATTGATATTATTAACCCGTCAGCAAAAACAGTTGAAGCGCTTACTAACCTTTCGCTTCCTTCGGGAGTTGATATTGACGTGAAGATGCTGTAAGAAGGAAATGAATCCCGTTAGAAGCCGCGATCGCAATTTAAAAATAGATAAAAATATGAAATCAAATATAGAAAAAATTAATAACATAAAACATCAGATATGCGAGTTGATCGCGATCTGCTTCTAAACAGGATGAAATTTATTCTTGGAACAAAAGAAAATATGATTGAGTATTTTTCTGAAGACGGTACAGTCATACCTGTAACGGCTGTTTTGGCTGGTCCAGTGACCGTGACCAGGGTGTTTGAAAAATCCAAGGATGGATATAATGCGGTGCAGGTTGGTTTTGGTGTTCAAAAAAAACACAGAATAAGCAAAGCAAGTATAGGCCAAATGAAAGGTGGTTTTTACAAAAATCTTAAGGAATTCAGACTAAAGCCCACCGATTCAACCGATTTCAAAGAAGGTGACATAATTGATGTCTCGGCTTTTTCCATTGGCGATAAATTGATAATTTCTGGTACTTCAAAAGGAAAAGGTTTTCAGGGAGTCGTTAAGCGACATGGCTTTGGTGGTGGTCCTAGAACGCACGGGCAGAAACATTCAGAAAGAGAACCTGGATCGATTGGTGGGGGACTAAGAACCCATGTTCCTAAAGGGATGAGGATGGCAGGTAGAATGGGACAGGATCGTATCACTCAGAAAAATTTGAAGGTTATTTTCACAGACAAGGAAAATAACATTATGTTAATTAAGGGTGCAGTACCTGGCAGGCGTGGCAGTTTGGTTGAAATAATAAGTAGATAGATATGGATCCCGTTAGAAGTCGCGATCGCGATTATAATGGAAATAAAAACATGAAAGAAGATAATAAAACACAAAAAAATATTGAAACTTCCGAAAATACCAGATCGCGACCTACTTCTAACGGGATGGAAGCAAAAATTTACAATCAAAAAGGAATTGAAAAAGGAAAAATAATTCTTTCAGAGAAGGTTTTTGGTGCTAAGTGGCGAGCTGATTTGGTTCATCAGGTCGTAGAAGGCATGCGTTCTAATAAAAGAGCTGGTACAGCGGATACAAAAGGTAGAGGGGAGGTTTCTGGAGGAGGAAAGAAGCCTTGGAAACAAAAAGGAACAGGACGTGCTCGTCATGGATCCACACGAAGCCCTATTTGGGTTGGAGGGGGTGTTACCCATGGGCCTCTTGCAGAAAAGAACTATAAAAGGAAGATTTCGAAGACAATGCGTGCACAAGCTTTATTTTCAGTTTTGTCAAAAAAATTAAAAGACGAGGAGATACTCTTTGTTGATTCTTTATCCTTGCCCGGAATTAAGACAAAAGACGCCGTGGAAGTAATGAAAAATTTAGCTAAGGCCTCAGGATTTAAAATGATCGCTGAATCAAAAAAACCTAAAGCTCTTGTGGCTCTCTATGAGAGAAACGAGAAAGCAGAAAAAAGTTTTAGAAATTTATCTCAACTTGAAATGGTTTTTTTAAAAAACTTAAACCCCGTAGATGTTTTGAATCATAGATATCTTTTGATAGAAAATCCAGAAGAAAGTGTTAAGTTTTTAGAAAGTCGAGGTTAAAAATATACTTGTCCCGTGCTAAATTTTTGATTACGGGGCATAAAGATGAAGATTATTAATAAAATTTTAGTACTGGGATGATAACGATGAAAATAATTAAAAAACCAAGAGTTACCGAGAAGGCATCTTTCGTGGCAGAACAGAATGTTTACACTTTTGATGTCCCAAAGTCTGCAAATAAAACGGAGATTAAAAAAGCAATTTTTGAACTTTATAAAGTAAAGCCAGTTAAAGTAAATATTTTAACAGTTCCATCAAAGAAGATTTTTGTTAGAGGAAAAGTTGGGACAAAGAGTGGTGGTAAAAAAGTTCTTGTTTATTTAAAAAAAGAAGATAAGATAGAAATTATTTAATCCTGTACAAGAAAATATGAAAAAATATAAACCTACAACCAAATCAAGAAGACAAATGACGAATGTTAATTATCGTGGGGTTTTAACCAAAACTGAACCGGAAAAATCGTTGACCCATGGGTTTAGGCGTTCTGTTGGAAGAAATAGTCAAGGGCGCATTACAACTCGTCACAAAGGGTCAGGACACAAGCGTCTTTTCAGGGATATTGATTTTATGTATGACAAAAAGGAAATTCCGGCAAAAATAAAATCTATAGAATATGACCCGAACCGCTCAGCCTTTATTGGTCTTGCAGTTTATAAAGATGGTGAAAAAAGATATGTAATCTTACCTAAGTCTATAAAACCAGGAAGTTCATTTTTAGTTTCGGAAAAAGCGGAGCTTACTACTGGCAATAGATTACCTTTAAAAAATATTCCAGTTGGAACTTTTGTTTACAATGTAGAAATAAAGCCTCGTGGAGGTTCAAAAATAGGAAGATCAGCAGGAATTTTTGCACAAGTTGTAGCAAACGCAGAAGGGTACACAAATTTAAAAATGCCTTCAAGCGAGGTGCGTAAAGTTTCAGAAAATTGCTGGGCATGTATTGGTTCTGTTTCGAACGAAGAACATCATTTAGAGAACTATGGTAAGGCAGGTAGATCTCGCTGGAAGGGAATTCGACCGACTGTGCGAGGAACCGCCATGAATCCGGTTGATCATCCCTATGGCGGAGGAGAAGGAAGACAGGGACGTGGAACAAAGAGGCCAAAAACAAAGTGGGGAAAGGTGACTGGCGGAAGAAAAACTAGAAAACCAAAGAAATATTCAAATATATTTATTGTATCTCGCAGAAAAACAGGCAAATCCAGAAAAAGTCAATAAAAACAAAAACTTTTTTAATACACAGGCGAGTCCTGTGTATTTTTGTTTTTGTTTGACTTTATTTTGTATTTTGCTATTATAAAACTTAGCTCGATTTCGGGCTTTATTTATTATAGTTTATGACACGATCAATTAAAAAAGGTATAAATTTGGATGAAAGGTTATTAAAAAAGATAGCTGGGAAAAATCCGCTTCAAACTCCAATGGTAAAAACATGGAATAGGGCGTGCCAGATAGCACCTGAAATGGTTGGCTTTACTTTCGGTGTCTATAATGGAAAAAGTCACATTGAAGTCTTGGTGTCAGAGGATATGGTTGGGCACAGACTAGGGGAGTTTTCTCCAACCAGAAAGTTTATAAAACATGGAGGAAAGATGCAGAAAGAGCTTGAGCAGAAGAAGAAAGAAGCCGAAATAGCTCAGGCCAAAGCTGCTACAGCGGCGGCAGCCGATAAAAAATAACCTGCCTGCCGGGCAGGTAGGTTTAATAAAAAAATCATGAAAGCATTTTTAAAAAATTACAGACAATCTCCTAGAAAAGTTCGCTTAGTTGCAGGACTCATTAAGGGCAAGGATGTTGCGAGGGCTATCGTTGAGCTTGATTTTTTAGTGAAGCGCGCAGGAGACCCGATCAAAAAACTTTTACTTTCTGCTGTTGCGAATGCTAGTCAGATGGGAAAGGAAAAAGAAAATTTATTTATAAAGGAAGTGCGAGTTGATAAGGGAATAGTTATGAAAAGAATAATGCCAGCCGCCATGGGGTCAGCACATAGGATTAACAAACGCACGAGTCATATAATCCTGACTCTTGGAGAGAAGGGGGAAAAAATGATAAAAAACAAAAAAGAAGAGAAAAAAAATTTAAAAACAAAAGAGGGGAAAAAGCCCATAAAAGATGTTTTAGACAGCAATATTAAAAAAGAAGTCAAAAAAACAGCTAAAAAAGAAGTCAAAAAAGTCGTAAAAAAGGTAGTAACCAAGAAAAAATAATTATATGTCAAAGATAGTTCATCCATATGCACATAGATTGATTATTTTAAGGGACTGGAAGTCTCGCTGGTTTGCTGATCATAAAAAATATTGCGACTATCTTAAAAGCGACGTTCTTTTGCGTGAATATTTAGAGAAGAAATTACGTGGCATGCATGTTTCTTCTATTGAGATTGAAAGGAGCAGGAAAGCTACACGCTTCATTATTAAAACTTCTCGTCCGGGTCTTATAATTGGAAGGAACGGGGAAGGTGCGACCAAATTAAAAGAAGATATCCTGAGTAAGATGAATAAGCTAAATCTTCAAAAGGCTGAAGATTTTAAGCTTGAAATTGTAGAAATTGCAAATCCAGAAGCGGATGCATCAATTGTCGCATATATGATAGCCGAAGGTTTAGAAAAAAGAATGCCGTATCGTCGGGTCATCAAACAAGTTATTGAAAAAGTTATGGCAACTCATGGAGTTGAGGGGGCACGCATAGTACTTTCCGGTAGGTTGGGAGGGGCTGAGATAGCTCGCACAGAAGAACTGAAGCGCGGATCTATCCCTCTTCAAACTTTTCGTGCGGATATCGATTTCAGGAGAGAAAGAGCGCACTTGCCCTATGGTGATATAGGTATAAAGGTTTGGATTTATCGTGGCAAAATCTTTGCAGACAAAAAAAAGAAGGAAAATTAAGAATTAATTAAACAACATGTTATTACCAAAGAAAGTAAAATTTAGAAAATGGCATACCGGACGCTTAAATCCAAAAGCTATGACGCCAGAAACCAGGGGGACGAAGCTTGCCTTCGGTTCTTTTGGGCTTAAGGCTGAGACTCAATCTCGTGTAAAATCAAACCAGATCGAATCTGCCAGAAAGGTTATATCTCGTACGCTTACTAAGGCTGGTAAATATTGGATACGTATTTTCCCAGATCGTCCCTATACTGCAAAAGCAGCAGAGGTAGGAATGGGAAAGGGAAAAGGAGACCCGCAGGGATATTGTTTTGAAGTTTTTCCGGGACGTATTCTTTTTGAAGTTGATGGAGTTGAAGGATCGATTGCAAAAGAAGCCCTAAGAAAAGCTGGTACGAAGCTTCCGCTTAAGACTAGGATTATTTCAAGATCTAATAAATAATATTTATTATGGCAAAAAAAGATGAAAATTTAAAAGGGATGAACCAAGAAGAGCTAAAAATAAAGCTCGCTGATCTGAGAGAGAGTATTAGAGTTTTGCGGTTTAAAATGGAAGGTTCAAAGTCAAAGAATGTTAAATTACTCGGATCTCTCAGAAAGCAAGTAGCGAGAGTGTTAACAGAAATAAATAAAAATAATAAAAAGAAATAATATATGGATACAAAGGCAACAAAAAAAGAAAAGAAAAAAGGAGGGAGTATTTTAAGGGGGGTGGTTATTTCTGACAAGATGAATAAAACCATTGTTGTTTCTGTTTCGAGGTTTTTAAAGCATCCTAAATATGGAAAGTTTTATAAGATTAGCAAGAAATATAAAGCACACGATGAAGATAATAAATATAAGACAGGAGACAAAGTGGAAATAGTTGAAACTAGGCCGATTTCAAAAGATAAAAAATTTAAAGTAATTAACCACGCCAAGGCGGGACAAGAATAATTTTATGATTCAACCAGAAACATTAGTTAAAATAACAGACAACGCAGGAGGTACTCTCGGAAAAGTCTTTAAGGTCTTAGGGTCTGCGCATAAAAGATATGCCACTTTAGGTGAAAGGGTTATTATTTCCGTAAAGGTTGCTCAGCCTAGAAAGGCCGTAAAGAAAAAAGATGTATGTCAGGCAGTCGTAGTGAGAACTAGGAATGCTTATAGAAGAAAAGATGGATCTTATATTCGTTTTGATGATAATGCTGTGGTAATTTTAGAAAAAGGGAAGCAAGATCCAAAGGCAGGTCGTATTTTTGGTCCAATACCGAGAGAATTGGCGGAAAAGGGTTTTCAGAAGATAGTTTCTTTGGCGCCAGAGGTAATTTAATAAGTTTTAATATTTAAAAATGAAATTAAGAAAAGGAGACAATGTAATAGTGATGGCTGGAAAGGATAAAGGCAAAAAGGGTAAAATTATCCGTGTTTTAGTTGAAAAAAATAAAGTTGTGGTGGAAGGCGCCAACATGACAAAGAAACATCAGCGTCCAAAGAAATCCGGGGAGAAAGGACAAATAATAAGTATTGCGATGCCTATACATGCATCGAATGTTATGATAGTGGATCCTAAAAGTGGAAAGGGTTCGCGCATTGGAAAGAAAAAAGTTGGTGATAAAATGATTCGCATTGCACGTAAAAGTAACCAAGAAATCTAATTAAAATATGAAACATTTAACTGTAAAAGAAAAAGAGGCACATGTATTTGAAAAAATGAAAGGAGCTTTTCATTATAAAAATGCTATGGCTGCTCCAAAACTAAAGAAGATAGTTTTAAATGTTGGCACAGGCACAGCTGTTAAAAAAGATAAAAATAAAAATGAAGCAATAGCAGAACGCTTAACTAAAATTACGGGACAAAAACCTGCCCTACGCGGGGCCAAGCAATCCATTTCTTCTTTCAAAATTCGCCAGGGTGATCCAGTTGGAATAATGGTTACACTTCGCGGGAAGAGAATGTACGCCTTTTTAGAAAAATTGATTAATATTGCACTTCCTCGCACGAAGGACTTTCGTGGAATTAATAGAAAGGCAGTTGATAATGTCGGAAATCTAACTCTTGGCATTAAGGAACACACAATTTTCCCAGAAACAGCAGACGAGGATATCAAAGATGTTTTTGGTCTTTCTGTTGCTTTAGTTTCTTCTGCTAAGTCAAAAGGTGAGGCTTTTACTTTCTATGAACTTCTTGGTATTCCTTTTAAAAAGGAAGACGAAAAGAAGAAATAAGATTTTTTTAAAAGGCTCCCCAAGGGAGTCTTTCTGTTTGACTAATTCTGAGCTTTTTGATAGGATATATGGGTCTGGGATATTAGGTCTGATCTGTGTTTCTCCTTAAGGCTTTTAATAAGGTTTTAAGAAAAAACACAAGATATCACCTATAAACAGACGATATTTATTTATGGCAAAAACATCAGTAGTAGCTAGATCAAAAAAGAAACCAAAATTTTCAAGCCGAGCCAAAAATCGATGTTTTCGCTGTGGGCGAGGAAATGGTTTTATGAGGGACTTTGGTCTTTGTCGTATTTGTTTCAGAGAATTGGCAAACGAGGGAATGTTGCCTGGAGTAAGAAAGTCTTCTTGGTAAAAATAAATTTATGGATTCAATTTCAAACATGATAATAATGATGAAAAACGCAAGCTTGGCAGGCAAGGAGTCTGTTTCTTTTCCATCTTCGAAGATAAAGAGTGCAATTTCAGAATGTTTAAAAAAGGAAGGTTTTATTTCCTCTGTTTCGAAGAAAGTTAAAGGGGGAATTCCCGTGATTGAAGTTGGATTAATTTATGTTGATAAAAAACCAAAAATTACGGAAGTGGAAAGAATCTCAAAACAATCAAGGAGGGTTTATTTTGGAGTGAAGGATATTCATACAATCAGGAATGGATTTGGCCTTCTTGTTCTTTCGACGCCAAAGGGCATTTTATCAGGGAAAGAAGCAAGAAAAGAACAGGTCGGAGGTGAAGCTTTATTTAAAATTTGGTAGTTCGATTAACTCACTATAAATAAAAATTTTATGTCAAGAATAGGCAAACAAGAAATACAAATACCGACAGGAGTGGAAGTAAGCCGAGATGGTGCTATTTTGACAGTTAAGGGCCCAAAGGGGACGCTTTCAAAAAACTTTAGAGATGAAGTTGAGATAAAAATTGCTGATGGAACAATAATCCTGAATGTTAAAAGAAATGATAAATTTTCAAAATCTCTTTGGGGGACATACGCTTCCCATATTAAAAACATGATTACTGGAGTGCAAGTTCCGTATCAAAAGAAATTAATTTTAGAGGGAGTAGGATTCAAGTCGGAAGTTAAGGGAAAGGAACTGCACCTTGCTTTAGGATTTTCTCATCCGGTTGTGGTAAAAATACCTGAAGACATTACGGTTACAGCAGAAAAAAATAATATTACTGTTTCAGGGATTGATAAAGAATTAGTTGGAAGTTTTACTGCTGGTGTTCGAGCACTTAAGAAGCCAGAACCATACAAGGGCAAGGGAATGCGTTATGAAGATGAAGTAATTAGACGCAAGCAGGGGAAAAAGACAGTATAGGTAGTTAAAAATTATAAATTCTAAAAATATGGTCAAGAAAAATGACAAAAGAATAAGACTGAAGAAAAAGATTAAAGCAAAAATTTTAGGCACTTCGGAGCGCCCAAGATTATCTGTATTTCGGTCAAATAGATTTGTCTATGCGCAAATTATTGACGATATTGCAAAAAAGACCTTAGTTCAAGCTAGTGATATTAAAGTGAAGAAGGGTACAAAAACAGATAGAGCAAAACAGGTTGGTAAAATGATTGCTGAAGTTGCTCTTAGTAAAAAAATAAAAAAGGTTGTCTTTGATAGAAATGGGTTTAAGTATACTGGGCGAATAAAATTAATAGCTGACGAAGCTAGGGCAAATGGCCTTAAATTTTAATTAAATATATGGAAAAAACAAATGAAAAAAAGAATAATCGTCGGACTTCTTCTTTTAGTAAACCAAAACCTGAATTTGATCAGAAAATTGTGGATATCCGTCGTGTAACTCGTGTGGTTGCTGGCGGACGTAGATTTTCTTTTAGTGTTGTATTGGTGGCGGGAGACAGAAAAGGATCTATTGGTCTTGGGTTAGGAAAGGCGGGAGACACCTCTTTGGCGATAAACAAAGCCCTCAGAAATGCTAAGAAAAATATGATAAAACTTAACTTAACAAAAACAATGTCAATTCCGCACGAACTTTCCGCAAAATTTTCAAGTTCAAGTATAATTATTATACCCAACAAAGGACGTGGCCTTGTAGCAGGCTCAGTGATTCGTGACATTGTTAAGTTAGCTGGGATTAAGGATATTACTGGAAAAATCTTATCTGGCAGTAAAAACAAGCTTAATAATGCTAAGGCTGTTATGACAGCACTTTCTATTATTTCTAGCAAGTATTCAAAGCCCATATTGAGGGAAGAGGAGAACGAGAAAAATGTTTTGAAGGGCGATTTAGCAGAAGTCGAGGAAGATAAATAAATTTTACTTGTCCCGTACTAAATTTTTGATTACGGGGCATAACAATGAAGATTATTAATAAAATTTTAGTACTGGGATGCAGATACATAATTTAAAAAGACAACATAAGAACAAAAAAGATCGCATGGTTGGCCGTGGAGGAAAACATGCAAAAACATCGGGTCGTGGAGGTAAGGGGCAGACCGCAAGGGCTGGCAATAAGCGACGTCCGGAATTACGTGATATCATAAAAAAATTACCGAAAAACCGTGGATATAAATTTAATTCTTTTCAAATAAAACCGGTTGGTGTTTCGTTTGATAAAATAATGGGAGCATATTCGAATGGTGGGACAGTTGACCCTATTAGTCTACTTGAATTGAAGATAATAAGTAAAAAGAAAGGGATTGTTCCAAAAGTTAAAATTTTGAACGGCAAAAAAGACTTTAACTTAAAAATAAAAATTTCAAAGTGTTTTGTTTCTGATTCTGTTAAAAAAAAGATAGCAGAATTGGGCGGAGAAATTGAACTATAAAAATATGCAAAATTTTCTTAAAAAAATAAAATTAGTTTGGACAGATCATTCTTTGCGAAAAAAGATTTTATTTGTGCTTCTTTCTTTAGTTGCTTTTAGATTACTTGCTTCGATTCCCATACCGGGAATCGATACACTAGAGCTTGATAGGTTTTTGACCAATAATCAGTTTTTTGGTATTTTAAATATATTTTCTGGAGGAGGACTTTCCAATCTTTCTATAATAATGCTTGGCGTCGGTCCATACATTACAAGCTCAATTATTATGCAGTTGCTTACTATTATGGTTCCGGCTTTAAAAAAGCTTTACCACGAAGAAGGGGAGCTGGGAAAGAAAAAATTTACCCAGTATTCGAGGATTCTTACTGTCCCATTGGCAGCTATTCAAGGTTTTAGTCTTTTGGCGATTTTAGAGGGTCAGAAGATTTTAGTTAATCTAACTTTATTTGACAGGGTAACAAATTTGATTATTGTGGTTGCTGGCTCAATGCTTCTAATGTGGATAGGTGAGCTTATCTCAGAATTTGGTATTGGTAATGGAGTTTCCCTCTTAATTTTTGCTGGTATAATAGCTGGTATTCCGTCACATGTGAGTCAGCTTATTTTTACTTTTGATGTTTCTCAAATTCCTCTTTATATTTTATTTATTGCCGTTGGGGCGCTTGTTGTTGCTGGAGTTGTTGTTGTCACGGAGGCGGAGCGTCCAATTCCTGTAACCTATGCAAAGCGTGTAAGGGGAATGAAAATGTATGGGGGTGGTTCAACATATTTACCGCTTCGCGTAAATCAGGCTGGGGTTATTCCAATAATTTTTGCACTTTCTATTTTACTCTTTCCGCAGATGATAGGTAATTTTTTGGCTGGCTCAACTAACGCAGTTGTAATGAAAATTTCTCATGCATTAGTTTCGTTTTCACAAACAGGCTTGTTATATGCTGTTCTGTATTTTATATTAGTATTTTTATTTACTTATTTTTATACTGCAGTTACTTTTGACCCAGAGGCTCTTTCTACTAATTTACAAAAAAACGGGGCTTTTATTCCGGGCATTCGACCAGGTGCTTCTACTTCAGCTTATATTTCAAAGGTTTTAAATCGTATTACCATGATGGGAGCAATATTTTTGGGTGTAATTGCAATCCTTCCTTTAATTATGCGTGCGATGACAGGTATTACGGCCATAGCTCTCGGCGGAACGGCACTTCTCATTGTGGTTTCTGTTGTTCTTGATTTGATCAAAAAAGTGGACGCGCAAATCTCGATGCGGGAGTATTAATTTTTGACCTGGTAGTGAATTTTGATGATATTTAAATGCGTTTTGCGCGTCATCAAAATCTACTACCGGGTTGATTATTTTCTAAAAAGTGTGTATTCTTTTGATATGAATTCAAAAGCTTTTTTGTTTTTTGGACGATCGGGGTGTGGAAAAGGCACCCAAGCTAAACTCTTGGCAGATTTTTTAAGGGATAAAGGGAGAAAGGTGGTTTATGTGGAGACAGGGGGTCGGTTTCGAGAATTTATGAAAAAAGAAAGTTATTCTAGTCAATTGACACAAAATATTTTACATGAAGGAGGTTTGTTGCCGGTTTTTTTACCTATCTGGCTTTGGACCAATATTTTGGTTGATAATTTTTCTGGTGAAGAGGATTTAATTTTAGATGGATTATGCAGGAGAAAAGAGGAATCAATGGCACTTGATTCTGCTTTTGATTTTTATAAAATCGAGAGACCGAATATCATTTTAATGAATGTCTCTAGAGAATGGTCTTTTGATAGAATGATGAAAAGAAAGCGCCCAGATGACACGCCGGAGAAGATACAAAATCGCCTAGATTGGTTTACAAAAGATGTTATGCCTGCGATTGATTATTTTCGTGAGAAGCCGGAATGTAATTTTATTGAAGTAAACGGAGAACAGTCTATTGAAGACGTGCACAAGGATATCATTAAAGCCTTAGGACTGTAATACTTGTCCCGTATGAAATTTTTGATTAAACGAAATAAAGATGAATACAAAAAATAAAAATTTTCATACTGGGATGGAAGAAATAATAATCATTTCACTCGGAGGTTCACTCATTATTCCCGATCAGATAGATGTGGATTTTTTGAAAGACTTCAAAAATCTGATTCTTTTGCATATTTCACAAGGGAAAAAATTTATAATCATAACCGGCGGTGGAAAGATCTGCAGAAGGTATCAAGAAGTTGCTAAAGAAATTTCGAATCCCTCAAATGAAGACTTAGATTGGATAGGGATTGCTTCTCTTAAACTAAATGCGGAACTGCTCAGGGTTATTTTTAGTGAAAAGGCACACGAAAAAGTTGTTAGTGATCCACACCAGAAATTGTCTTTTGAAAAGCCGATTATCATTTGTTCAGCTTATAAGCCTGGAAGGAGTACGGATTGGGATACCGTGATAGTGGCCAAGAATGTTGGTGCCAAAAAAGTAATCAATCTTTCGAACATTGACTATGTTTATGATTCTGACCCGAAGATAAACCCAAATGCTAAAAAGATAGAAAAGATATCTTGGGCGGAATATCGTTCAATTATCCCAAAAGAATGGAATCCAGGCTTAAATACTCCTTTTGACCCTATTGCTTCAGAAATGGCTGAAAAAGAGGGAATGCAGGTCGTAATTATGAACGGCAAGCCAGTGAGTAATTTAGCTAAGTGTTTGAATGGCGAGAAGTTTCTTGGAACGATAATAGAATGAACGAAAAAAACGAAAAAAAAATATGTAAGACTTGTGGAAAGGATTTTGAAATAAGAAAAGAGGATTTTATATTTTTTAAACAGGTAAAAACTGCGTCACCACTAGATTGTCCTGATTGTCGCATGGCGAGGCGTTTAGTGTTTCGGAATGAAAGAACTCTTTATAAGAGAGCGTGTGATCTTTGTAAAAGAGATTTAATAACAGTTTATTCGCCAGAATCAGATTTTAAGGTTTATTGTCATGATTGTTGGTGGAGTGATTCTTGGGATCCAAAAAGCTTTGCGATGAATTATGATTTAAATAAATCTTTTTTTGAACAATATAAAGAGTTACAAAAAAAAGTTCCTAGACAAAGCATGGCAGCGGTAAATAATGTTAGAAGTGATTATACTAATGGTTCTGCGGAAAATAAAGACTGTTATTTAATTTTTGCTGCTGATTATAATGAGGACTGCATGTATGGTAGGTTGCTTCAAAGAGATAAAAATTGTCTTGATTGTGCTTTTTTGCATGAATCAGAACTTTGTTATGAATGTATTGATTCTAGAAGTTGTTTTAAGTGTATGTTTTGCGAGCAATGTCAGTCATCAAGTGATTTGCTGTTTTGTTATAATATGAGAGATTCAAATAATTGTATTCTTTGTACAAATGGAAGACATTTATCTAATTCAATTTTAAATGTTAAATATTCTAAAGAAGAATTTGAAAAGAAAAAAGCTGAAATTCTTTCTAGTTATGAAAATATTGAAAAAGCAAAAGAAGAGTTTTCTGAATTAAAGAAAAATACTATTGTAAAATATGCTTGTCAAACAAAATGTAACGAGGTTACTGGTAATTATTTACACAATTGTCATCAGGGAATAATGCTTTATGATACTTATGATTCAAAAAACTGTTCTTATATGACAGATACCGAAAGTCCTATTGACAGTCAAGACTGTAATAATTATTATTATAAACCACAATTTGGATATAACGTTATGGGAGCATTAGAAGGTAGTCAATTAAAAAATAGTGCTTTCGTTTTTTATTGTAACGAAGTTGAATATTGTGAAAATTGTCATCATTTAATAAACGGGATAGGATGTAGCGCTATTCGCAGAGGGGAATATATGATTCTTAACAAACAATACACAAAAGAAGAATATTATAAGTTGAAAGAAAAGATAGAAGAACAGATGAAAAAGGAAGGAACTTACGGGCAATTTTTTCCAGCTGAACTTGCGCCGTTCGGATATAATGAAACATTAGCGCAAGATTATATTCCATTAAAAAAAGAAGAAGCTTTGAAAAGAGGTTTTAGTTGGCAAGAAAAAATAACAGGTACTTATGGAAAAGAAACCATTAAAAAAAGCGAGATACCAAGTTCTATAGAAAATATAGATGAAAGTATTTTAAAAGAAATATTAGTGTGTGAAGAATGTAATAAAAATTTTAGAATTACTGAAGCAGAGTTAAGTTTTTACAAAAGAATGCATTTACCATTACCACATAAAGATTTTGAGTGTAGACATAAAGATAGAATGTTAAAGAGAAATCCACGTAAACTCTGGCATAGAAAATGCATGAAAGAAGGTTGTAAGAATGAATTTGAGACAAGTTATGCACCTGATCGACCAGAGATTGTATATTGTGAGGACTGTTATAAAAAAGAGGTATACTAAAAATACTTGTCCCGTACTGAATTTTTGATTACGGGGCATAAAGATGAAGATTATTAATAAAATTTTAGTACTGGGATGGCAATAATAATTAAAACACCAGAGGAAATAAAAATAATAAGAGAAGGAGGGAAAAGACTCGCTACTGTTTTAAACAAAGTTAAGGAGATGGTTGCTCCTGGTATTTCGACTAAGGATTTGGACGATTATGCAAGAAAGCTTATCAGTGAGATGGGAGACTATCCATCTTTTTTAAATTATTCACCCGATGGTGCCAGCAAGCCCTATCCAGCGGCTCTTTGCGTATCGGTTAATGATGAAGTTGTACACGGCATTCCTAACAAAGATAGAATTTTGCAAGAAGGAGATATCGTTTCTATAGATCTGGGATTGAAGCATAAAAATCTTTTTACCGACATGGCCATGACAGTTTCGGTTGGCGAAATAAGTTCGTCTTCAAAGAAGCTTTTAGAAACAACGGAGAGGGCATTGTATGTTGGAATAAATGCTGTGCGAGCAGGAAATAGAATAGGAGATATAGGTCATGCTATAGAAAGTTTTGTTCGTCCACATAGGTATGGCATTGTAGAAGTTTTGGCGGGGCATGGTGTTGGTAAGGCGGTTCACGAGGATCCATATATTACAAATTTTGGCAAAAAGGGAATGGGGGAGAAATTAGTTCCAGGTATGGTTATAGCCATAGAGCCGATGATAAATAATGGAACTAAAAATGTGACCCTAGATAAGGACGGTTATACTTTTCGTACCGCAGACGGAAAAAAGAGTGCACACTTCGAGCACACCATTCTTGTCACGGAAGGGGAGCCAGAAATCTTGACTCGAATATAAGTAACAAAAGAACCACTCAATTGAGTGGTTTTTTTGTTTTATTATTTTTTATAAACTAGGACCTCCCGACAAGGCAGAACCATATTTAATATCTTTTGTGTTTACATATATTGCTTTGTTTGTTTTTGGATCAGGCCCTATTCTTCCGCCAAACTTATCTGCTTCAGCTTCGGCCAAAATAGCTTCCATCTCTTTTTGGCTTGGCTCTGTGAAATAACCTTTTTTAATGGCATTTTGAACAATTGCCCCGTGTCTTACAATAAAGTCTCTTTCTTTTTTATTTTTAAATAAAAACTTATCGGCAAACTTTTCTCCGGTTTCTCTTATTCTTTTTTCGCTGTCTGACAGGAACATGCTAGATATTTTTGAACCCAAATCTTTTCGCCTAAGCTTCTCTTGAAGTTTTTTTAACTCCACTAATTCTGCTTGTTCGGAAGCGCTTAAGCTTTCTACATCTTTTATTGCCTCCTTTGCAATTTCTTTAGTATCGCCTCCATCCAATTTATTTTCTTCTTTCACTTCTTCTCCAGTGGCGACCTTTTTTTCTAATTTTTCCATCTCCATAATATTTTTGTGTTTAATTATTTTTATAAAGCGACTTTTAATATTATATACATTTTGATTAATGATTGTCCACTAAACTAGTATACCAAATTTAATTTTAAAAGTCAATGGATGAAATATCTTTTAAAATTCGGTCTTTGTTGTATAATTAAAACAATGGAAGGACAATATTTTAACGAAATGCCAAAATTCAAGACTCCCAGGGAGGAGCTTGATTATTTGCGTGCTCATGTCGCTCAAAGGGAGCAAGAACTAATAGATATGGGACATTTTGAGCATGCAGAAGAGAGTGCGGTGAAAGATGTAGTGGCAGAATACAAAAAAGTTCCAATAGAAGAGGCTGTTCCCGAAGAGGATATTTTAAGTAAAAAAGAAGCTGGGGCGATTGTATTAAAACTTAAGCCAGAGATTCATGACACAGTGATGGAGGAGCTTTTAGGGTTGATGATGATTAAGGGGATAAAAAATGTTCTTTCTGTTGTTGAGGCAATGAATAATCCTCATATCGACGATGATTTTCACAGACTTTTGGTTCAATATATAAAGACGGGGCAGGTCGTGTCTGGGCTAAAAGAGGGAACACCAATTCATAAAGCTCTTAATATGACGCTTTTTGAGGTGACACTTCCTCCTCCCTCTGATGAGGCTGATAAGCAGAAGGGATTTAAAGATTTTATTGGTGCCATGGAGCAATTTTACGCTGGCATGCAGTCCATTTCCGAAGGCAACAACAATGAAAAGGAAAATTACTTTACTTTGGAAATAGCGCTTGGCAATCAGAGCGATCAAGTGGTTGTTTATGTTGCTGTGCACAACAAATATGTTCCTCTTTTTGAAAAACAAGTTTTAGCTTTTTACCATGACGCAAAAATCCATGAAGTTTCTGATGACTATAATATTTTTAATGAGAAAGGTGGATCTGTGGGTGCATATGGCGTGCTGACTGAACGTCCCGTTTTGCCTATTAAAACCTATGAAAACATAGATCACGATCCGATGAATACAATACTCAATGTATTCTCTAAATTAAACACAGAAGGAGAAGGGGCCGCTATACAAATAGTTGTTGCCCCTGCTGGTAATAAGTTTATCAATGAGTTTCATATGATTTTGGACGATGTAAAAAGTGGAACATCGGTCAAACATGCGGCGGACAATTTTTATAAATTTAATAAAGCATTATTAAAAGCATCAAAAGAATTTCTTTTTGGTTTAAAAAAGAAAGATGAAGATGAGAAATCTATGCCTGGTAGGCGAGCGGTGGATGAGGGTGCTGTTGAAAAAATAAACAACAAAGTAAAAAGTACGATAATGAAGGCAAATATCCGTGTTATTGCATCAGCGGAAACAAAAGAGCGTGCCGGGGCCATTCTTAAAGAAGTGGAATCTTCCTTTAATCAATTTTCTGAAGCGGCCAGTAATGAAATAAAATTTAAAGAAGTTTCTGGGGGTGAATTGAAGCAACTTTTCCATGATTTTTCATATAGGACTTTTTCTAATGACAGAATTTTACCTTTAAATCTAAAAGAGCTTTCATCTATCTTTCATTTTCCAGTTGGCATATCAAGCCAACCTCAACTTAAGGAGGCTAAGGCGGGGATTGCTCCTGCTCCTATTGAGATGAGTAAAGAAGGAGTCCTTCTTGGAATTAATAGTTATCGGGGAAAAGATACAGAAATACGCATAGCTCGAGAGGATCGCCTCAGGCATTTCTATGTTGTTGGGCAGACCGGAACAGGTAAGACAAATATTATGCTTAATATGATTACTCAGGACATAAAAAATGGTGATGGTTGTTGTTATATAGATCCCCATGGCACAGATATCCAAACAATTTTGTCCCGTATTCCAAAAGAACGCGTAGATGATGTTATTTATTTTGATCCTGCATATACTGCACGTCCCATGGGCCTTAATATGCTTGAATTTGATCCCAAGTACCCAGAACAAAAAACATTTGTGGTAAATGAACTTATGGGGATTTTTAATAAGCTCTTTGACATGAAAACTTCCGGTGGGCCGATGTTTGAACAATATTTTAAAAATAGCGCTTTCCTCATAATGGAGGATCCGGAATCAGGCAATACTTTACTTGAGATTTCGCGTGTTTTGGCGGACAAGGAGTTTCGTGACATGAAGCTTTCGAAATGCAAAAATCCAATCATTAAACAGTTTTGGGTGAATGCAGAACAAACCACTGGAGACCAAAGTTTAGCAAATTTTGTACCTTATATTACTTCGAAATTTGATAATTTCATTTCTAATGACATTATGCGTCCAGTAGTTTTACAGGAAAAATCAGTTTTTAATTTTAGAAAGATTATGGACGAGAAAAAAATATTGCTCGTGAATCTTTCAAAAGGAAGACTGGGTGATATAAACGCCAATCTTATTGGCCTTGTGCTTGTTGGAAAAATCCAAATGGCAGCACTTTCTCGTGTTGATATGTTTGGCAAGCCCATGAATGATTTTTATCTTTACATCGATGAATTTCAGAATGTCACGACAGATTCCATTTCCTCTATTTTGTCTGAAGCTAGAAAATATAAATTATCGCTTAATATTGCGCATCAATATATTACTCAATTAGAAGAGGGAATAAAAAATGCTGTTTTTGGAAATGTTGGTTCCATGGCGGTGTTTCGGGTTAGCTCCGAAGATGCAGAATTTTTGGAAAAAAGATTTCAACCTACGTTTAAAGCATCTGATATTATGAAACTTGATAATTATAATGCTTACGTAAACATGTTGGTGAAGGGTCAGCCGACAAAGCCTTTCAATCTTAGAACGCTTCCACCAGAAGAAGGTAATCTAAAATTAGTGGAAAGTCTCAAAGAACTTTCCTATCTAAAATATGGCCGTGACAGGGAAGAGATTGAAGCTGAAATCATGGCTAAATATGAAATTCAAAATAATTAAATATATTTTGAATTTTTATTTAAATTTGCTAAGATTATACGAAGTTATATTATAATTTAATTTTTTAGAAATTTATGTCTCATTTAGAAAAAACCCTTATTGTATTTAAGCCAGATGCAGTTCAGCGTGGTCTTGTTGGGGAGATTTTGTCTCGTTTTGAAAAAGTTGGATTGAAGATTATTGGTGTAAAAATGCTTAAGCCAGACTATGATCATTATTTTCACCATTATGAAAAGATTGGGAAAATGATTTCTCGTCGAGGGCAAGAAGTTTTTGATGTAACACTTAAGATGATGGGTGCGGGTCCAGTAGTCGCTTTTGTTCTAGAGGGGATTGAAGCGGCTTCTCTGGTTCGCAAAATGGTTGGTTCCACTGAGCCAAAATCTGCCTTACCGGGAACCATCCGTGGAGATTACGCGCACATGAGCTATATCTATGGAGATGTCAACAAGGTTGGGATTCCAAATCTTATTCATGCCTCCGGTGATGCTGAAGAGGCTAAAAATGAAATTGCTCATTGGTTCTCTGATAGTGAACTTTATGAATATGAAACGGCGCACGAAAAATTTACTCAAACTAAAAAACCTAGTAAATAAAAGACAAATATTCTTGTTTTTTTCTAAAAACTATGTTTTTATTTAAAATCTATTGCAAAAATTACTGGAATAGATAAACTTTTAATAGGGTTATTTTCAATTATTACCTAGAACAATAATCTTTGGGAATCTCGATCACATTCGGCCTTGGCCCCTTGTGTCTGATACCCACCTAGCTTTTAAGCTACGGTAATACATTGAAAATAGTCCTAAGAAGAATTCCGCCTTGGCGGATTTTTTCTTTTTAAAATGTTAAAATTATAGGAATGAACAAAAAAAAGCTTCTGATACGCCTAGTCTTTCTAATTCTTTTTATCTTTGCACTAAATTATATAGCAACTGGATTTTATTGGTATTTCAGTATTTGGTATTTTGACATGTTGATGCATTTTTTAGGTGGATTTTGGGCCGGCTTGGCGGTGATTTATGTTTTATCAAGTCAAGAATTAGATTTTAAATTAATAATTAAGGTTTTTTTGGGTGTTTTGTTGATAGGGTTTTTATGGGAGGTATTTGAAGTTTCAGTTGATAAGACTATTTCTCAAAATCCTTTCAATTTTTTAGATACCGTTTCTGATATATTCTTTGATCTGGCCGGAGGTGGGCTTTCCTTGATTTACTTTTCGAAGAGAATTATGACTAAAATAAAAAATGGGATATAATAAAAAAATGGAAGAGATGGCTAAAATTACATTTTGTGGTGGGGCAGGCTCAGTGACGGGAGCTAATTTCCTTTTTGAGGTATATGGTAAAAAAATTCTAGTAGATTGTGGGCTTACGCAAGGATCTAAATTGGCTGATGACATAAACTGGGACCCTTTTTCTTATAATCCAAAAGAAATAGATATTCTTTTTGTCACTCACTCTCACATAGATCACATTGGAAGGATTCCAAAATTAATTCATGACGGCTTCCGTGGAAAAATTTATTCTACTTTTCCCACTAAGGCGCTTATTGATCCTATGCTTAAAGATACGGCCGGAATACTTTCTAAAAACAAAGAATTTTCGTTACACGAGATTTATTCCGACAATAATATAAAATTAGCCCTTTCTTTATGGCAGGGGTTTGAATACCATGAAAAAATAAAAATTACTGAAAACCTAGAGGCCTCTTTTCTTAATGCTGGGCATATTTTGGGTTCCGCCATGGTTGAGTTTATCTTTAATAAGAAAAAATTTGTTTTTACTGGTGACTTGGGCAATTCTCCTTCTCCTATTTTGCCGGATTGCGAGAGAATTACGGATGCAGATTATTTGATAATGGAGAGTACGTATGGTGACCGTAATCACGAATCTCGTAATGATAGAAAAAATATGCTAGAAGACGCGATTGAAGAAAACGTTAAAAAGAAAGGCACGCTCATGATACCCACTTTTTCTCTGGAGCGTACTCAGGAACTTCTTTTTGAGATAAATGACTTGATAGAAAGGGGGAGCATTCCTCTAGTGCCATTTTTCTTAGATTCTCCACTTGCCATCAAGTTAACTGATATATATAAAAAATTTGAGAGTTACTTGAATGATGAAGCCAAAAAATTAATAGAGTCTGGCAAAGATGTTTTTGTTTTTCCGGGACTTCGACCGACGCTGGAGGCAGAACAATCAAGAACAATACTCCGAATGCCCAATCCGAAGATAATTATCGCTGGTTCTGGTATGTCGTCTGGGGGCAGAATTGTGCATCACGAAAAACAATATCTTCCTGACCCCAACAATATGCTTTTACTTACTGGATATCAGTCTGTGGGTACTCCAGGCCGTTTAATTCAGGAAGGGGATAAGACCGTTCGTATTTATGGAGAGGATGTAACAGTGCGCGCTAAGGTTATTACCATACATGGTTATTCTGGACACAAAGATTCTGATAATTTACTAAGTTTTGTTGAAGACACACAGGAAACCTTGAGAAAGGTCTTCGTGGTTATGGGTGAGCCAAAATCGTCAATGTTTTTGGCTCAAAAGATTAGAGATAATTTAGGGGTAGAAACGTCTGTGCCAGAGTTAGGAGAAAGTATTTCGCTTCCTTGTTAAATTGGTATATAATTAAAATATGGATACTTTATCATTAAATCCTTATACGAAGCACGGACATCATCAGATAAAAATCTGTGTTTCTGGTGCAGCTGAAACAGGGCATTGTGGAGCCGGGGCACTTGAAAAAGCAAAGGAATTGGGGCGTGAGATTGCGCGTCAAGGGGCGGTATTGGTTACAGGGGCTACTACTGGATTTCCACTTTGGGCAGCAATGGGAGCAAAGGAGGTCGGTGGGCTTTCCATCGGATTTTCTCCAGCTGCTACCGAAAAAGAACATGTGGAAGTTTACAAGCTCCCCATTGATTATTTGGATTTAATAATTTATACGGGTTTTGGCTATCCGGGAAGAGACTTGCTCCTTACTCGCTCAACCGATGCGGTAATCTGTGGATGCGGGCGTATTGGAACGATTCATGAATTTACGATTGCATTTGAAGACGGGAAGGTTATTGGCGTCTTTGAAGGTCCTTGGGAGATGTCAAAGCAATTAAAGGAAATTATAGATAAAAGCCACCGTCCGAATCCGAAAATTGTTTTTGGCGAAGACCCAAAAAAAATTGTTACAGATGTTATTGATCTCGTTAAAAAATACAAAGTGGACGAATTCAAAATTTAAATAAGAAGCCCAAAAAATCCCCTTGATAGGGGATTTTTTGATTTATATATTATTTTAGGCTTGCGAGAATTTTTTCGAAAGTTTTTGGATGATTTTCGGCTAGGTCTGAGAGAATCTTTCTGTCTAACTCGATCTTCTTTTTCTTTAGGGTTCCGATCAGCTTTGAATAGGACATTCCAAGTTCGCGGGATCCGGCGTTTATTTTAATGTTCCAAAGCTTTCTGTTGTGAGATTTTCTATCTTTTCTATGTGCAAAAGAATAATTACCAGCGTGTAAAAGTGCCTCCTTTGCCTGACGTTCCTTCGACTTTCGTCCATGACGAAAACCTTTCGTTTGTTTTAAAACACTTCTCCTTCTTTTTAATGCATGTACTCCTTTTTTGACTCTTGTCATAAATCAATTACGAATTAAAAATTTTAATTTTTAATTAAATTCCTGGTAATAAGTGGCTCTTGGGCTTATTCTTAATTGTGAAGCCCTGACCCTTGCGACCTGCCAATTGGGTTGTTCGTGATTGTTTTGCATTGAAATGATTAAAACCCGGTTTGCGAGAAATCACCTTCCCATTTTTTGTTAATTTTAATCTTTTTGTGTATGACTTATTTGTTTTCATCCCGTTTAGAAGCAGGTCGCGGTCTTGTTTTTATAATAAACCACCTCTGCTAATTAAATTTTTAATAATATTTTTGATTTTCCCGTTTTTGACTGCGACCGCGGCTTCTAACGGGATTCATTCTTTATTTTGCTTTTTCTATTGTTATAAATAATCCCTTTGGTCCTTTTTTATACGAATCTGAAATTTTATATTCTTCTGTAATTAAATGAAGCACTCTATCTAATCTTTCTTTTAAAAACTTTTCGTCCATATATTTTGCGCGTCCGGAAAGGAAAAGTTCTATTTTAATTCTGTGCCCTTCTTTGAGCCATTTTGAAGCTGTTTTTGCTTTTAACTCAAGATCATGATCTCCCGTGCCTATTTTTATTTGTATTGACTTAGTTTCAGTTGGCCTTGAGCTAGCTTTGGCTTTTTTTGCCTTTTTACTCATCTCATACTGATACTTGCCAAAATTCATTATTTTTGCGATTGGTGGATTAGAATTCGGATTTATTTCAATTAAATCTAAGCTCTTGCTTTGGGCAAGTTCTAAGGCATCTCTAATACTTAAAATACCTAAATTCTTATTCTCACTGTCTAAAACCCTAAGTTCTTGGGCTCTTATTTGATTGTTTATTCTTTCACGCAATTGATCTAAATGATATTTAGCTACGGAGAGTTTAGCTTATTTCATACCCAAAGTCAATCCTGTAGTGAATTTTGGCGATGCGCGGGGCGCGTCCCCTGAGGACCTCGCCAAAATCTACTACAGGATCAACCGGACTTGGTTAAATATAGTATTTATGCGATTTTCTTCTTTGGCCTCGCCAATTATGCGTATTACTGGCTCAGTATTGGAGGGTCTAATATGAACCCATGAAGAGTCTGGCCAGTCGAAGCGTAGGCCGTCTAGGGTGTTTGTAGATGCCTCTTTGAACTTTGCCTTAAGTTTCTCATAAAGTAGAGTTAGGTCGCCAGAAAAGGTAATTTTATCTTTTTTCATAAAATATTTAGGCAGGCTCTCTATAATTTCTGATATATTTTTTTTCTCTCTTGCCATAAGCTCGAGAACAAGAGCAATACCGGCCAGGCTATCTCTGGCTGTATTTATTTTAGAATAAATGACCCCACCATTTCCTTCTCCTCCTATGAGTGCGCCTCTTTCAATCATTTTTTCGACTACATTAGGTTCGCCGACTTTTGTTCTAAAAACTTTTTTATTGTAATTATTTGCCAAGTCTTCACACATTTTTGAGGTAGACATATTTAAGATCACATCGCTAGGGTTTTTAGATAGAACACTTTTTACGGCGAGTGCTAGTGTATATTCTTCATTTAAAATTTCTCCTTTTTCATTTGCGAGTACCAGACGGTCAGCATCGGGGTCCTGGGCGAATCCTATATCTGAATTATTTTTAGAGACTGCTTCCGCTAGTTGTTTTAAATTTTTTGCCAGTGGTTCTGGTTCGTGCGCGAATTCTCCATTTTGTTCTTCGTTGATTTGAGAAACTTCACAGCCGAGTTCCTCCAGTAATTTTTTTGTGATTGTACTGCCTGCGCTATTTATAGGATCGTGGGTAACTTTAAATTTTTTGCTTTTGATCAGGTTTACGTCTATATTTTTTAATACTTCTTTTATGTGTATCTTTTGATAGCTAGAATTGTCGCAAACTTCTTCCTCATTTTCTTTTTGTGAAAAATTTTTTTCATCTTCAATTAAATTTTTTCTATTTTCCTCGATTTTTTCTATTTCTTTTTGGGTGGCGAATAGACCATTTTTATTTATAAATTTAAGACCGTTATATTCTCTAGGATTATGCGAAGCAGTTATCATTATTCCTCCACCAAAAGAGAGTTTTCTTGCTAGAAGAAGCATCGATGGAGTAGGGATGATGCCGGCGTATTCTCCCTCTAAGCCTTCTTTTTTTAATGCTAATTTTATAGCTTTAAATATTTGTGGTCCGGTTTTGCGTGCATCTCGCCCGATTAAAATTTTATGGCCTCCTTGTTCTTTTATCATTTTTGCAAAAGCACGCCCAAAATCAAAAGCGATTTTCTCGTCTAAATCTTTGCCCCATATTCCTCTATATCCCGAAACATTCAATTTTGGCATGCCTGTATTTTACATTAATTATTTTAAATAAAAAACAGCTTTGTTTTTTACAAAGCTTTTGCTTAGATGTGGAGATGGGGGGAATTGAGCCCCCGTGCAGAAGGTTTTTGTAAGGAAGTCTACATACTTAGCGCGCTTGTTTGTTTAAATTAAAAAATTATTAAGCGAGCGAAATATTTTTTAATCGATCCTCTATGTTTTGGAAGAAAGTCGAGGTATTCTTTTTCCTATCCCGATAATATTATGCCTTACCCTATATATCGGAAGTCTATAGGGAAGACACCAACTTACGCTAGAGCGTATGCTGGAGCAAATCCGAACGCATTACCGAAGTAAGGCGAACGAACTGCCTTAGTAGCTAATTTTGCAATTAGACATTTGAGCGAAGTTTTGCGAGATTGCGCTCATTCTCGGTATGCATCAATAACAAAAGGCCAACTGTCTATGCCTTGCATCCCCATTTTTTGTTTTCAACGTCCTTTATATTCGCGCCTTACTTCTCTTTCCGTCTCGCGCTTTTTGATCGTCTCTCTCTTGTCGTGTTTCTTTTTTCCTTTCACTAAAGCAATTTCTACTTTAATTTTTCTGCCTTTATTATACACTGAAATTGGCACTATTGTCAAACTTTTGTTTTTTTCGCTTCCGGCAAGTTTTTCTACTTCTTTTTTGGTCAGCAAAAGTTTTCTATTTCTAAGCGGATCGTAATCTTTCGGCATATTATTTGGCTGGTATGGTTGTATATTTGTATTGATTAAAAAAGCTTCACCTCCACGAATTATGACATAAGCCCCCTCGAGCGATATTTTTCCGCTTCTGATGGATTTAACTTCAACTCCTAAAAGCTCAATGCCTGTTTCGTATTTTTCGAGAATTTCGTAATTAAAATGTATTTTTCTGTTTTCAGCGTAGTTTGCCATATCCAATCTTACCATAAATTTTTATCCTTTTCTTTGCTCATTTTTTATGCTAATATCTACGCATGGATCCCGTTAGAAATCATTCAGTTAATTGAAATTACGGGAAATAATATATTGAATTAGCTTGTATAGTCGTTTTTAGTAATTTAACTACGGAAATCTAAAGATTTCCTATTTCTAACGGGATGGATTTTAATTTGCTCAACCAAAAAAAAGCTCCCAATAAAGGAAAGAAAGGAAAAGGTGGTTCAAAATTTTCAGGAAGCATAGCCGGAGCTATTTTAATTTTTATGCTTATAACAGCACTGTATTTAGTGGTGTCTGATAATACAAAAAATGTGCCGGAGACCCCGCTTTCTGATCTGGCGAAAAGTGTTTCAGCTGGAGAGGTTAAAAAGATTTTAGTTGAAGGTGAAAAACTTACAATTACTTATAAAAATGATGAAATTAAAAAATCAAAAAAGGAGGTAGAATCTTCTCTCTCGCAAACACTTTTTAATTATGGCGTTGGGCCTGAAGCTCTTGCAGGGACAGAAATAGAAGTAAAGAATGAAAGTGGATTTGGATATTGGCTCGTTAATGCTCTGCCTTTTCTTTTGCCTATTGCTTTTATTATATTTTTCTTCTGGTATCTCTCACGTCAAGTTAAAGGAGCAGGGATGCAAGCATTTACTTTTGGGCAGTCGAAGGCGCGTATTACGGACCCGAATGATAAAAACAATAAGGTAACTTTTAAAGATGTCGCTGGATGCAAAGAGGCCAAGGAAGAGTTGAAAGAAATCGTAGATTTTTTAAGAAGTCCGAAAAAGTTTTTAGATATTGGCGCGAGAATTCCAAAAGGAGTGATTTTAACTGGTGCTCCTGGCACTGGGAAAACACTGCTTGCTAGGGCTGTCGCAGGAGAGGCCAGTGTTCCTTTCTTTCATCTTTCTGGATCAGAATTTGTGGAAATGTTTGTTGGCGTTGGAGCTTCGCGTGTGCGAGATTTATTTAAGCTGGCAAAGAGAGCTGCGCCGTCTATCATATTTGTGGATGAAATTGATGCCATTGGAAGGACTCGTGGTGGAGGTTTTGGGGGAGGTAACGATGAACGTGAGCAGACATTAAATCAGATATTAGTTGAAATGGATGGATTTGAACCAAATGAGAAAGTGATAGTTATGGCTGCCACAAACAGGCCAGATGTGCTTGACCCAGCCCTTATTCGCCCGGGACGCTTTGACAGAAAAGTGATACTTGACATGCCTGATAGAGCGGATCGTGAGGAAATTTTAAAAATTCATGCTGTTAAAAAACCACTAGCTGAGGATGTTAATTTAAAACTGATTGCGGAGAGGACCCCAGGTTTTTCTGGTGCTGATTTGTATTCTTTGATGAATGAAGGCGCCATATTGGCGGCTCGTGAAAATCGCAAACAAGTTTTTCAGTTCGATCTCATCCGAGCAATCGAAAAGGTAATGCTTGGTCCCGAGCGTAAGAGTCATTTGCTCTCCAAAAAAGAGAAAGAAATTACAGCTTACCATGAAGCGGGACATGCCCTGATTGCTTCGGTGTTACCCAATGCGGATCCTGTGCATAAAGTTTCTATTATTGCTCGCGGGAGTGCTGGGGGATACACCCTTAAACTTCCTCTTGAAGAAAAACACTTGCAATCCAAGAAGGAATTTATAGATGACATTGCTGTGTCGCTTGGAGGATATGTGGCAGAAAAAATGATTTTTGGGGATGTTACGACCGGACCATCAAGTGATTTACAAGGGGCAACGAATTTAGCACGTGCCATGGTGACGCGTTTTGGAATGTCCGATGTTATCGGCCCTGTAGCGGTTACGGAGGGTGGCGGAAGAAATCGTTGGGCAGAGGTTCTGGAAAAAGAATATTCCGAAACAGTTTCGACCAAGATTGACTCGGAAGTTTCAAAGATAATAGATAAGGGAATAAAAACCGCAGAGAAGATATTGTCAGAAAATAAGAAGGCCTTCATTGCCCTTGCTAATAAGCTCATTGAAGTTGAGACGTTAGAACAGGAAGAGTATGAGCAAATAATAATTGCACACGGTATAACACCTAAGAAACTAGATAAAGAGGAGAAAATTGCATAAAATCACTTGATGAAATAGAATGGTGATATCCGTCCTTAGCTCAGTTGGTTAGA
>JAHJBA010000058.1 GCA_018813625.1 Patescibacteria group bacterium
CTAAAATTTTATTTAGTTGTTTCCATTTGTATTTAATTACCCGGACAGTTCTATTTTGCAATTTGTTTAATCAATTTATTTCGCATCTTGCGGAATACTTCCATTATATATATAGCTATCCCTTTTAACCCATTCTAGTAATAGAGAGTCCTGTTTGACTACATTTTGATGATAGGTGAATCCATCAAGGTAAGCTCTTTCTCTTGCAACGTCTTTGCCCAACAGATATTTATTTACTATACTTTTAATTTTTCTTTTCGTTAGGCTGATCTTTTTATTGTTCCGAATAGCATTATAAGAATCTGAAATGCCTTGATTATAATATCTCTTTGTAAAATACTCTTTTGTCATTCTGTCTTTTGAGCAGAGGTGATAAACAGAAGCCTTAGGATTATAAATGGTTTTGTACTTTTTTTCTAAAATATATTCCGATACATGGGTTTCGCCGTCCCCACGGTATTTGATGATCTCTTGAGGCATTCCGTCTGGATGAAATCCACCCGCTTCAAACAAAATATTTTTGCGAATAGAAAAATTACATCCAAAAACATAATACGGGCTTATCTCTTTTATCCCGTCCCCAAAATCCAATATACTTAATGCACCAAGGACCTTATTGGGGCTCTCTTTTCCCCACTCCTTTTGTACCCATGCAGGCGGGTTGCTTTCGAAATTCGGAAGATTTTTACCTCCTACGAGAGCAACTTTTTCGTCTTTAAAAGATTCCATAATACCTTCTAGCCAGGTGGGTGTAGCTTCTGTGTCATCATCAGTGTAAACCAGAATGTCTGATTTTGAAGCCAATAGCCCTCGGTGTCGTCCAATATGAAGCCCAGGTGTATCATCATAGATATACACCAGGTTTTCTATTTTCCCTGCAAAACTATCGACCATTGTTTTTGTTTCATCTGTTGAGCCGTTATCAACTACTATGACTTCAAATAGATTCTTTGAAAGTGTTTGATTGGCAATACTATCCAAAGCTTTTTCAAGAACTTTTGCACGGTTTCTTGTGGGGACAATGATGGAGAGTTTCACTTAATGTATCCCCAAAACATATTTGGCAATGAACCGTAGCTGCTCATAAGTGGTTTTGCATCTTCTTCAATGACTCGCCTGACCCCTTCAGCCCAACCACAATCGTGAAAAATGACACAACTACCACTTTTTAAATATGGACTATACAAATCCCAATCAGCCTTACAGCCTTCATAAGAGTGATCGCCGTCAATAAATAATAAATCAATTTCTTGTGTTATAGCTTTTATATCCTCGACAACATTTGTCGAATAACCTTGTACTTTGATAATTTTAGTTTGAGATGTTTGCGTATTTTCATCAAACTCTTTTTTTGTATCCCTTTTGCCCTCACTCATGGCATCATTTTCCCATGTGTCGATACATATTAACTTTGTACTATTATTCATTCCAGCAGATAAGAAACAAGCCGAAGCACCTACAAACGAACCTATCTCTACAGCATAACCATTATCTATTTTTGAAGCAAGTTCAAAAAGTTTTCTTTTTTCGGCTGTTGTCAAGTGTGTAAAAATATCATCGGCTTGTTTCAAATTACTATATACTTTTAAAAACTTTTGGTGCTGTTTTTGCTCTGTAATACTGCAATATTTCAGTTTTACTTTTCTGAGTATTTTTTTCAACATTTTAAAACCTTTTCACAAACTTTGCTATGATAATGCCAGATTGTTTTTTTCTTTTTTCCCAGTGTGTTGAAAAAACTACTTTATCAATCAATGATGCAATTTTTAAAAAAATTCGTTTTAAAAAACTTATTTTCTTAAAATAATAGTCTTCGTATGTGATTTTTAGAAAATCTGAAACTAGCCATCTGAAACTACCCATACCTCTTCCATCAAATATTTCATCGTCATAATGAACTTGCTCAAGTGTTAAGCCGTATTTTTCACCATATTTAGCTAATGTTTTTTCAGAGAAATGATAAGTATGTCGAGGAACATCTTCAATTCTAGCTCTTTTTCCGTATAAACTTTCGCTATTAGTAACTAGAATGATAAGTTCCCCATTTTTTTTTAAAACTCTACTAGACTCTTTAAAATATAGTGATGGCTCATGAAGGTGTTCAAATACTGCAAAAGAAACTATTACATCAAAAAAATTATTTTCAAATCCGCATTCAAAAAAAAGCTTATTAAAAAATATTATCTCTTTATAATCCACTTTATCTGAAAAATAATCAACCCCATAAGGAAGCATCGACGGATATTTTTGCATTAAATAGCTAAG
>JAHJBA010000059.1 GCA_018813625.1 Patescibacteria group bacterium
AATATATTATAAATTTAAATTTTTTGTTTGATTTTCTCATATGGTTTTATTTATGTTTAATAATTTTTATTGCCTTTCCTTTTACCAATGCGTCAGCAATCTTTTCATATGCCGAGTAAAGCAATCTTTGGTAGGTACTTTGGGAAGTCCCCATTTTTTCTGCTGCGTTTTTTTGTTCCAGGTCATCAATATGTCTCAGGCGATATGCTTCGATTTCTTCCATTGAAAGGTTTACGATCTCTAAATTTCGCATTGAAACACCTTGTGGCTTGAAATAAATTACATTCGGTTCGAATTTTATTTTTTTACATAGACAGCGTCTTAGTCTTGGCATGGTGTTTATTATATATAACTAAAGCTTACAAACAAAGCAAATGACTATTTTAAATAGTCATTTGCTTTGTTTACTTTTGCTGACTTTTTAGGGTAGCTTTTTCCTCACGGATAGTGGCAAGTTCTTCCTCAAGCATCTTCTCTTCATCTTCTAAAGCAGAGAGCTCGTTTTTAGAAGAAAAGAATCTTCCGAACCCAAAATATCTTCCGCAACGTCTTCTGCAACCCCAACCTCGTCTTGTTCCGTTTTCACAGGGACCCATTCCTCTTCCGGTGCCAGCACCTTGACCCATGGGGCCTGTTCCATCTAATTTAGGCATATTTATTTGAGTTTATATTAGTTTTTAATAGACAGCTCGACCTTTTATCTACTATCTATTATGAATATATACCCATTATGCTTTTTTGTCAATACTTTTTAAATTATCAAACCTTGACTTTTTCTTTATTATGATTTACAATATAAAAAATTGTTTTTTTAATTTTAACCTTAAATATAGAAAAATGGAAAGAAAAATTTTCATCTTCTCCATCGTCATTCTAGGAATGATCTTTGGAAATTCGTCGTTACTTCTTGCAAAAGAAAAACCTAAAAATAGTGCGGGAGATACTCTTTGCCCAAAGGGATCAGACGCAAGGGGCATGTTTCATGCTGACAGGGATGGAAACCCCTTATACCCCGATAAAAAAATCAGATTTAAGGATGTTGGGGATTTTCATGAAGGAGCCGCCTGGGTTCTTGGAAAGAATGGAAGATATTTTTTTATTGACAGTACAGGAAAAGCCATCAATAAAAAGACATATCCCCAAAGGCCAATTTCTGGTTTTGTTAACGGCTTTGCCATTGTTGAAAATTTTAGCGGAGAATATGTCCTTTTTGTAAGGAAAGACGGGACACAACTACCAGGGAATTTTTTTAAAGTCAGTCCATTTCGTGAAGGACTTGCGGCTGTTGAAAACATGGATGGATTATGCTTTCACATTGATACGAGTGGGGCCCTTGCTTATAAGGCAAAGTATCAAGATGTGGGTGATTTTCATTGCGGTTTTGCAGCCGTAATGGACGAAAAGGGAGATTGTTTTTATATTGATAAAAACAATGAACCACTTCGTGATGGAGATGGTCCAACCGCAACCGTGATTACTTTTTCTAAAATGCCTCCGGACTTTGACGAGCAAGGTGAAGTAGTTATTGAAAACAAAAAATCAATAATTAAAATCACTCTCAAAAAAGAAACTGGGGAAGTAATATTTGCCATAACTCCTGTTGTTAAAAACAAAAAATAAGTTAGGCAAAAATATAAAAATCCGAGCAGTATTGTTTGGATTTTTTTATTTGTGCGGGATAGGAGAACCTGCCTGCCGGCAGGCAGGTCGGCTACTACATAGCCAGGTGCTTTTTCCACCTCGCTTTGCTCGTACGGAAAAGCCTTTCGCTTCCCCTACGCAAGCAAAGCAGTTTGCTTGCTATCCCTTACTTTGTGCGGGATAGGAGAATCGAACTCCTAACCACAGTTTGGAAAACTGTTATTTTACCATTAAACTAATCCCGCCTTCGCCAAGGCTTCGGCGGGCAGGCCCGCAAATGCCTTAACTGGTCGGGCTGCTGGGAATCGAACCCAGTCTAAACGCTCCCAAAGCGCTTGTACTACCGGTATACTACAGCCCGTATATATTGATCTAGAAACGAATTATAGCATTTTATTTTTTTTAATCCAGAATTTTCATTAAATCAGAAAAATAAAATTTTTATAGAACTATGTCCGATATAGTTTTGACCCTTGCTTTTTTGTCCTTTAGATTTAAATACACTAATAATAAATCCACCTGCCATTCTTTTTCATCTGGTATTTTTTCAGAAAGAAGATAAGTTTGAATTGTTCGGGATAATCGTTTCATTTTCCAAGGATGCACGTTGTCTTCTGGTTTATAACTATCTAAGGTTTCACGGGAAACATCACTGATTTGGTTTCGAGAAACAGACTTAACTTCTACAAAATGAAGCTTACTTCCCTTTTCTGCAATGATATCGATTTCACCCCACTTCTTTGTATAGTTTCGATCTTTTATTAAGAAACCATGTTTCATGAGAAACCTTACAGCAATATTCTCGCCTATTTCACCTATTTTTTGTTTTTCTGATGTAAAAACTTTCGGCATCCCAGTACTAAAATTTTAAATATTAATGTTTATCCTTATGCCCTGTAATAAAAAATTTAGTTCGGGACAAGTTTTTATTAATTAATCGTTACATGTGTAACTTTATAATATGTTTCACGTGAAACAAATTGCTTAATTTTTATGTCTTTTATCAAAATATCCTTATTTTCTAACACATTTTTGTTCTTTTTGTCTCAAAAAGACAATGCCATATTATGTCCTTTATAAACATTACTAACATAGTTATCCACAGTTTTTGTTAAAATCTCTTTTAAAAACTGGTTAGGCAAATTAAATAATAAAGGACAGTTATTTTAGTGCACCCGGAGGGATTCGAACCCCCAACAACTGCTTCGAAGGCAGGTATGATATCCATTTCACTACGGGTGCAGTTTATTAATTATACTTTGTTTTATTTTTTTATCAAAATAGTATATAATTTAAAAA
>JAHJBA010000060.1 GCA_018813625.1 Patescibacteria group bacterium
TATTAATTTAATATTAAAATTTTTCTATGCTTGGATGGTTATCTATACCCCGATATATTTGCATGAATATTTGGGTTTTGGTTGGGAAAAAATCGGAATTATCTTTTCTATTATGCTAATTCCATTTGTCATATTAGATCTCCCTCTAGGCAAACTCTCAGACAAGATAGGTGAGAAAAAAATGCTTGTAGCAGGTTTTGCCATCGCAGCCCTGTCAACATTCGCAATTCCGCTTATAAAGGAACCTAAGCTTATTGTCTGGGCGGGAATACTCTTTTTTACGAGGGTTGGAGCTGCCTCCATTGAAGTATTAAGTGAAAGCTACTTCTTTAAGGTAATAAGGGAGGAAAATGCCGACGCAATAAGTTTCTTCAGAAACACCACTCCAGTATCTTATGTAATAGCCCCCCTGTTGGCCATTCCAATACTCTTAATAACCCCATCTTTTGAATACCTTTTCTTTGTGCTTGGTGTAATCTTAATTTACGGTCTCCTAATAACTCTGAAAATAAAAGATGTAAAATAAAAACTCCAACAATTGCGAGAGTTTTTATTTTACATCTTTTATCCACACAAAAATTTGACACAATCTACATAAATAATAGAATAAAGAGGTTCATTCAACAATTAAAAGAAGTGATTGGGGAAACTGGTTAGATTCCAGTACAGTGCCGCTACGGTAAGCCTCATTATGAGGACAAGTCCGAATGCCAATCATTTGTTAAGTTAATCCCGAGCAGGACATCCCCTTAAAAGGTTACAAAATTCTGCACGGCAGGATTTTTTTGTTTTTAACCAAATTATGACAACTAGAAAAGAAAAAATTAAAAAACTGATAATAATAGGAGTTCTGCTCTCAGTTTGCTTGGTGCTAATTTCTATTTACAAAACTCCCACAAAGAAAGAAACAAGCATTAATACTATAGAATCTCCAGCTGGAATAGCCACCCTTTTTGTAAATGAAATAAAATATGAGGGTAAAATTCAAAATGAAACAAGCGTATATGAATTTATGAGCCAGCTGAGAGAAGATGGAAAGATAAACTTCAAAGAAAAAGAATATCCCGGCATGGGAAAGTTTATCGAGGAAATAAATGGACTAAAAAATAATGGAGAGAGGAATTGGATTTATTATGTAAATGATAAAAAGGCTGAAGTTGGAGTGTCGAATTATAAAATTAATAAAGGAGACATAGTCTCTTGGAAATATGAAAAATAAAATTATTTTTACGGCTGTATTTATAATATTGGCATTATTTTTTTATTCGCCAGCTTTAGCCAATGCAAGTGATGTCAATTTAACGATAAGGGACGGAAATACTATTGTATTTTCAGATATAATTCCTTTCCCAGCGCAAACAGTAGAACTAAATGATATTGATGGAAATCCGCATACAATTGATGAAGGAAGTGTCCTTGCAGTTTTAAATGACGCGGATGTAATGAGCCCAGATTTTAGTATTTCAAATCTTACATATTACAGTTCTTTTGGTTCTTTATATTTGAAATGCATTACCCATTCAGCTGGAGAAAAATGTGATAATTGGCAGTACACAGTAAACGACATATACCCCTCCTCTGGAATGGATACAAATATTTTATCAGGGGGAGAAAATGTTTATATCTACTTTGGACCCCAGCATAAACTATCACTCAACTCAAATTCTATAAATACATCCGAAACTTTGATAGTAAAAACAGAAGATTACGATTATCAAAACGACAGTTGGACAACTAGAACTGGAATAACTGTGGGAGTGACACAGCCCGACCCAGATAATCCTTGGTCGCCACTAGAAGTGCAAACAAGTCCGGTTGATGCAAGTGGAGAGGCTGTTTTTTCAGAAATACCAGAAGGCTCGTATAATGTAGGAATAAGGGAAGATTTTTATTTCCCAACAGAAGCATTAACTGTTACAGTACCCCCTCCGATACATCACTCGAGCGGAGGATATAGGTCACCAACTATCGTCAGCATACCAGTAAAACAAACCTTTGATACAAAAAGGGCATTTGAATTTTTATCATCGCAACAAAAAGAAGACGGGTCTTTTGGTGAAGATATTTATACAGATTGGACTGCTCTTGCTTTTTCATCCAATGACGAACACAAAGATCAAAAAGATAAACTTATAAAATATCTATCAGAAAACAAGCCAAAGGGAGAGCTCCTTACTGACCATGAAAGGCACGCAATAGCCCTAGTAGCTCTGGGGTTGAATCCATACAACACAAACAATGAAAATTATATAAAAAAGATTACTGACAGCTTCGATGGAAAACAATTCGGTGACGCAAACGAAGATAATGATGATATTTTTGCCCTTATCGTTCTACAAAATGCCGGCTTCACCCAAGAGGAAAAAATAATTTCAGAAAATATATCATATATACTAAGTAAACAAAGAAAAGATGGCTCTTGGGATGAAAGCATAGATATGACCGGCGCAGGAATGGAAGCACTCTCTAACTACAAAGAAATACCGGAAGTTAAAAACGCACTTGAAAGGGCAAAAAATTTTATGAAGCAAAGCCAAAAAGATGATGGAGGCTTTGAAAATGTCTCTTCAACGGCATGGGCAATGCAAGGCATTTTGGCTATTGGTGAAAAAATAGAAGATTGGACAAAAAATAGCAATTCACCCCTCGATTATCTGGCCGAAAAACAAGATACAGATGGGGGAATAAAAAATACAAATTTGGAAAGTAAAATTTGGGAAACCTCCTATTCATTGGCTTCCCTCTCCGGCAAAACCTGGAATCAAATAATGCAAAAATTCGAAAAACCAGAGATTGAAATAATTCCCATTGAAACAAAACCAGTGCTGGTAAACAAAATCAATGACTCCCATCAGTCAACTTTCATAAAAAAGATAGAAAAGTTCCAGAAACCAAAACCAGTCATAGAAGAAAAAAATTCTAGCTCGACCCAGCAAGTAGATCCAAGCCCAGTAAAAAAACAAAGTTGGCTAAAAAGATTTATTGGAAAAATTCTAAATATTTTTAACTAATATTGAAAAATCCCAACATAACTGCCGTAACATTTAGGGCTGAATGAGCCAGTGATATTAAGAGCAAGTTCGGGTATTTCATATAGAGCCAAGCAAAAAAAATTCCGGACACAAAAGCAAGGGGTAGGCCTATAATTAAATTAGGATAAATTACATGTACTAATGCAAACAAAGTAGCATTAACAAGAATAATCATATGATCACTCCTAAGAATCGCTTTCAACCTAGGTATTAAAAAAGAACGAAAAGCAAACTCTTGAAAAAAGGAAACTGGTAAAAATAATACGAGGGTTCTAGTCAAAAATGTTGTAGTCTCTATGTCTGGCATTTTTGTTCGATGATCAAGTAAAAACAGGACAACAACACTTAGGATTGTGAAGAATAAATAAAAAGGAAAAGACTTTTTGAAGTTATCATGACGTAGGCCCATTTCCTCGTAGGTCCACTTTTCATACCGAATTATTCCATAAATTAAAATGAAACTAACAGCCAATAAAACAACACGCCAGTCAGATGACAAAATACCAAAAAAGAGCAAAATGACTGGTAAAACAAAGATGATAAATATTTGTGAAACTATTAATCTTTTCGAGGTTGTTTTCATTTTAATTTTTATAATTGCGTTTTTTACTCTTATATTCTACTATTTTCCCGGCCTGAATTTCAATTTCATCTGCCCTCCTTAAATCCTTCAAAATATCCTTGGGGGCTATCTCGTAATGTTTTATTTTATCCAGTTCCTCGTCTATGCCCCATAAATCATCAACTAAAAACATCCAATCCTTTTCAAAAATGTTCAAATTAAGAGGTCTCGAATATTTTCTTAATGTTTTCATTCCACTAGCTAAAAAATATTCATGGAAATATGACATAACTAACTCACGTATGTTTCTGTAAACTGGTTCACGATAACGCAAAACTGCATGATTCGTTTTTGACAACGCACCCCAAAATCCTTTTTTTCGAAATAGGGCAATCACATGATCGAAGTCTTCTTCTGTAGCCTGAAGATGTAAGATAAGCGGTTTATGGCCGTGAAGCGAAAGTATATATGCACCCAAGATGGCACCCTCAAGACAATGAGCCTTTTTTCTACGCAATACCACAATAGGAGATTTCAGGGTTTCCACCCCATCTTCTTCAAAATTAAACTCAAGGTCATTCAAAAAATCCTGCACTTTTGACGGAGTATTCATTCTTCGCATCAGTTCTATTTCTTTTTGCGTTAAGGACAACATTAATTCAAGCCTGGGCACAAGACTTACTCTGTAGTCTTGCCGTCAAAATGCTCTTCTTGTGCTTCCGCTTCTTGTTTTGTTGCTCTAACTACCCCATCCATATGTTCTGCTGGAGAATAAATAGTGTAAAGTTTTAATTTCTCAGTATCTGAAATATTAACAACATTATGCCTTGCTCCGGCTGGAACGATTACCACATCTCCGTCTTTTACTTCATATTCAGTATCGTCAATAAAAACTTTCCCTGTTCCATTTTCAAATCTAAAGAATTGATCCCGATCTGAGTGAACTTCAAAGCCAATTTCTTCTTTTGGCAACAAACTCATAATTACAAGCTGGCTATACTTTGCCGTATAGAGAACTCTCCTAAAATTTTCATTTTCCAATGAATCTTTTTCAATGTTTGTTTTATATCCTTTCATAATTTTGTAAAAATTAATTAATAATAAAAACTGATAATAGTATACACCTAAACCTCCTTCACTTTAATTTTTTTGGGAAAACTGTTTAAGGCCTTAGTTGTTGTGCGTATAGAAAAAACTAAGAATGGAATAATTAAAAAAGAAGGGACCGCGAAAATCCAAAACAAAAACTTAACAATACCATATGGGCCAGCTATAAGTGATGTATAGCCAAAAATAAAGGTCACCCCTAATAAAAAAATGATTATAACAAGCACGGTAATAACCATACCCCGAGCCTTTTTAACAAGAAATCTCGAACCAAAACCAACGGGATCATGGGATGCTTCTTTTGCGTCCCTGATCATGCTAGGTATTGAAAAAATTTTAAAGATAAACATTGGATTCTTTTTGTTTCTTGTAAAATCGGGCAACCACAAGGATAGTCATAAGGCCGATAAAACTTGTAAGCGCAAACATTGGGAAAGAAATATATCCGCCAAACTCATCTATTAACCTTTGAGTACAAGAAATTCCAGACGGATCACAGGATGCCAGCTCCTCAGCAAAATAATAAATGAAAATATGATAAAGCGTAATAAAAAAACCAGCCGCCAGAAGTGGAAAAGAATAGCGAGCAACCTTCCTGTCTTTTTTTACATAAGCCATTCCAAAGAGCACCACTTGCGAGAAAAGAAAAACTCTTTGAAACCAACATAATTTGCAAGGCAAAAATCCTACAATCTCAGAGTAAAACAAGGAAAACAGAACAGCAAAAAAAGAAATTATAAAACCAATAATTAAAAAATGCTCCTTTATAAAAAAAAGAAATTTATTTTCTCTCGGACCAAAAAACAAAAACGCAAGAGCAAGTACAGAAAAAAATTGTAAAATTATTGAAAAAAGTCCAAGAGTAAAATTTAAATAATGTGTGTAGATAAGCATATTTATTCTGGTAATTCACAAGAGGTTTTTTCTGCCAAGACCGAAAAAGGAACCTCCCCCGTTAATCGCGAACCATCAGCAAATTCCCAAGTTGGATATCGTTCAATTTTTTTATCTTTACAAGCCTGCATTTGATCTCTTGCATTCGGGGTAGAGCATTCTACATAGGACAATAATTTATATGAAGATCCGAAATTTTCCTTTGTAGCTCTACAGTGAGTACACCAAAAGGTTCCATAAAAAACAGCACCTTTTTCCCTAAGGCATGAGGCGAAACTATCATACTTTCCGTTTGGCACCTTGTCATTAGAATTTCTAACTACAAAAATTGCCAAAACACCTAAAATTGAAATTATGACTATTATTAAAAATAATCTTAACCTCCCATTTTTCATAAAGTAGATTATATCACAAAAAAATAAAACTAAACATACTCTGTGATTTTTTATTGATATTGAATATATATGGGCCGAGGACGTAACATCAACACCTCCTCTGGTGTCATTAATATGGTATTTTTTTCCTTAATATCATTCTTATAAAACAACTTAAAGCCGGTAAACTGGACTGGTTCTTTGTAGATGAATTGCTGATATGTATTTTTTTTCTTCGCTTGTCCTCCCCACCCATCCATATCCATGACAATTTGCACTTCAGGTAGTGGTCTAATATTTTGATAATTTGTCACCATTTTTTGTGTATAACGATGAACTACAAGTATTTTAGGGGTTAAATTATTTTCTTTTACTAGTGTTGCTAAGTAATTCGCAGCAAAGTTTATATCTTCCGCGTCATATGTTCCAACTACAGTTCCCGGCCTCGCTCCAGTTTTCATGGAAAATTCAGGATCAATTCCTAAATGAACTTGAGGCATTGATAGATATTTTTTAAGTAAAGGAATTTCCGTCTCTAAATTACTCAACCCGACTTGTATGTCAAGAAAAACAATAGCGTTTATTTTTTCTGCCATTCTAAGAACTTTATCTATTTCACTGTCTGGCATGCGAAATCTATACTTCCCATCTTCGCCCTTGCTTGCTTGTGCAGTAACCGCAATATAATGTAGTGCGGGCAGGGCTGGGGTTTCTGGATCTGCTTCGCTCCATTTTTTCACTTCATCGTTGAGTTTCTGAAGCATCTCATCTTCTGGATATTCCCCAAGAACTCCCATTTTTGTGGAGTATAAATTTCCGTAATAGGCGATGATACGCGAAAACGGAAGGATGGCTCCCCCGTTCGGATACACGGCCTTCACTGGCCAAAGATTCGGCTTAGGCTCTGGCTCTGGAATCACTTGTCCCGTTTCTGGATCTATCTTAGGCTCAACGATCTTTACGGGAGGATTATTTGCCAATTCCTCTAACTTCAGGTCATAAGCTACAGTATCGAGAGGCTCTACCTTGGGCAACGAAATTTCAGTGATTTCGTTAATCTTTTCATAAGATAAGTTTTTACTGAAGATAAAGTTAACACCCATAAAAAACAAGACAGATAATAAAAAAATAGCTCCTGTGGTGATTAAAAAATATTTATTTTTTAGCACTTTATTAAAGCTACTATTTGGATTTGATTTCATTATAAGAGAGTATACACTACTTTAACGATTCTTGGTATAATCAAAAAATGAAACAAAAAATCAAAATCATTGTGGTTATTATATCTGTTTTGGTTGTAGCTATTGTTGCCTTACTTATTCTCTATTCTCCTCAAAAAGAAGAAAAATTAGAGGAAACTCCAGTAATAATTCCCCAGCAAGTTCCAGAGCAAGAAAAAATAGATATGCCCAATAATGAAATAAAAGAAGTGGAAACCGTTTTGCCAATTCCTGAGGGCACGGACCGATTCATTGTGACGCTTGCTGATACCAAAGAAACTATTGCAAATAATCTTTTTGAACAGGAATACATCTCTGATAAGGAGGCTTTTGTAAAATTTTTGGATGAGCCCTCTCCAGGTGGTTATAAAATTTCAAAAGAAATGACACCCGAACAACTTGCTTCTGTGTTGAAGGGAAAACCATATATGAAGTGGGTAAAAATACCTGAGGGACTTAGAAAAGAAGAAATAGCACAACTCCTAAAGGATACGCTGGGATGGTCAGAAAAGGAAAAGGTGGATTGGATAACAAAAGACACAACACAAAATACCGATTATCTGGAAGGTGTCTACTTTCCTGATACTTACCTCATTCCAATAGATGAGTCACCATTAAATGTGGCAAAACGCCTCATATCAAAATTCAATGAAAATTTTGCACCCTACACAACAGAATTTTATAAAAAAAATATTAAATGGACAACTGCATTAACCCTTGCCTCCATAGTACAACGCGAATCCCCTAATGATGTTGATGCCCCCCTTATTGCTGGTATTTTATGGAATCGTCTAAATCAAAAAATGTATTTGAATGTAGATGCAACTTTGCAATATATCCGTGGCGACAAAGGAAACGGCTGGTGGGCACCCATTTCCATAGCAGACAAAAAAACCGATTCACCCTACAATACCTATATGTATACAGGGTTACCCCCACATCCTATTTCCAATCCCGGACTTCCTGCCATAGAAGCTGTTCTAAACCCAAAACAAACAGACTGTTTTTATTACATTCACGACAAAAATCGTATCACCCACTGCGCTGTAACTTACGAAGAACATCAAGCAAATATTGAACAATACCTAAAATAAAAGCCTCACCAATTAGTGAGGCTAGAGATGCTCTTTTTGAGTCTACACAATGAGACGGATCCTTTTCTCATGCTTCGTACGAATGAACCCGGACCAAGCGTATAAACGCGACCAACTGACACGCCTGTTTTCCCGCATTTTTCGCTAGGTAAGCCTAAAACCTTACTGAAAAGGTAGTGCTACTTGTCGACCGAAACTTTTTCCAGTTTTTATAAGCCGATACATATTGTCTGGTAAAGCCATTCGATATAGGCACGCAAAGAACAAGTCCTCCTCTAATATAAAAAACCAAGAATTAAAAGTCAATACAGATATTTGATAAAAAGATATTTTTGTATTATTGTGTAGAAGTATTGCGGGTTCGTCTAATGGTAGGACGCATCCCTCTGGAGGATGATATTGGGGTTCGAGTCCCTGACCCGCAGCATTGGAAATTTTAATGGATTTTCCATTTAAATTTTCAAGCTCGGGTAGAAAGCAAAATGTTTTGCTTTCGTCAGGGACGAGAAAAGCTTTTCCTTATGAGCTTGCGAATGGAAAAGGTATACTGATCCTGTAAGGATCGAGACTCCCTGACCAGCAGCATAAATTATTCAAACTGAATTACATAAAGGCCCTTTTCAATAACTTCTTCCTTTTGACCAAAAAGATCCAAATCAAATTTCAAAACATAGTCCGCATATTTTTCCATTTTTCGCCCAGTATATTCTTTTTTCACAGGATCCCATTCTTCCAACACCAACAAATCCCCTTCCTTAATTTCAAAATCAGCCAGGCGCAATTCAAATTTCTTCTTGCCTGATTTTACAAGTTCAAAATATTCTGGATGAATTTTTTTTGTTATAACTGCCATGATATCATCATTACCTTTTCTTTTTATTAATACAAGCCTTTATAAAAGCCGTGAAAAGAGGGTGCGGTGAAAGCGGTCGGGCCAAAAATTCTGGATGAAATTGAGTGCCTAAGAAAAACGGGTGTTTTTCCTTTGGAAGTTCAGCTATTTCCATCAAATGTCCTTCTGGAGAACGCCCAGAAAAAATAAGCCCCTTTGCCTCAAGGTCAGCAATAAAAGCCGGATTCACCTCATAACGATGTCTGTGTCGTTCAATAATTTCCTTTTTACTATACGCTCTACGAGCAATGGTGCCGTCACGAAGCAGGGCCTTGTATCCCCCAAGGCGCATACTCCCACCGTAAGAACTCTTTTTTAAATGTTCTTTTTGGGACTCCATAACGTCTATGACTATATTCTTTGAACCTGGATTAACTTCACGAGTATTTGCATCTTTGATCTTCAAAACATTCCTTGCATATTCTATAACCAACAATTGCATTCCATAACATAGTCCGAAATATGGAATTTTGTTTTCACGGGCAAATTTCACGGAATTTATTATGCCTTCTACTCCACGAGACCCAAAACCACCAGGAACAACTATTCCGTCATATTTTTTTAAGCCCTTTAATTTTTCTGGGGATTTTTCAAAATCAACCGAATTCAGCCAGGTAAAAATTGGTTTTCTATTTTGCACATAGGCGGAATATTTTATTGCCTCTATCACAGACAAGTAGGAGTCAGATAATATAAAATCTCCTGTTTCAAAATACTTGCCAATCATTGCTATTTTAACTATATCCTTAGAATCATGTGCAAGTTTCGCAAATTTCTTCCAACTATTCCAAGCTTTTTTATCAGGCTTTCTACAGGTAACACCTAAAATATCACAAAGCTTGTCTGAAAGTTTTTCCTTTTCAAAATTTATCGGTATATCATAGATACTATGCATGTCTGGAGCCGAAATAACTCTACCCGAAAGTATGTTGCAAAAAAGGGATATCTTTTCTTTTCTCTTTTCGTCTAAACTAGTCTCGCCACGAGCAATCAAAATATCAGGCTGAATACCCGAAGCGTTAAGCGTCCTAACAGCATTTTGAGTCGGCTTTGTTTTCATCTCACCAACCTTAGATGGGGTTGGGAGATAGGAAACCATTACGAAGATAACATCCTTTGGATATTCTATTTTCATCATCCTGGCAGCTTCTAAAAAAAGCATATTTTGATATTCGCCCACAGTTCCTCCGATTTCGATAATAACAACATCGGCATCAGCTCTCTTCCCCGCCTCTTTTATACGACCCATAACTTCAAGTGGGATATGTGGGACAACCTCAACGCATTTTCCTTTATATTCCAAATTCCTTTCTTTTTCTATCACCGTCTGATATACCAAACCCGTTGTCATATAATTTAAACGGGTCAGATCTATGCCGAGAAATCTTTCATAATTACCCATGTCTTGGTCTGTTTCATTTCCATCATTTAGCACAAACACCTCTCCGTGTTCCGTTGGGTTCATTGTGCCCGCATCAACATTTATATATGGATCGATTTTAATCGAGGTGACAGAAAGACCGCGATTTTTTAGAATAAGCCCAATAGAAGATGATGTAACTCCCTTTCCAACTCCAGAAATAACTCCACCAACTACAAATATGTATTTGCAATTCTTTTTTTTAGCCATAAATTCGAACTTATTATCTTTTTAAATATTTCCTGATTGCAAGGAAGGAAGAAAACATTCCGAGCGCGATTCCTGATAATAAAACAATTGCCGAAATTTGTAAGAAATTCGAAGTATAGTATTCATAAAGATTAAGTCCAAGAAAACCTGTCATATTATTGCCAAGCCAGGCAGTCACAGGCCAAAAAAGAGCTAGAGTTATAAGGGTAGAGATAAAGCCGTAGATTAGCCCCTCAATCGCAAAGGGTCCGCGTACTTGTGTTTTACTTGCCCCAACAAGACGCATAACCCCTATCTCTTCTTTTGAGATAAAAATCGCAAGACGGATTGTATTGAAAGTTATAATTATAGAAATGATTATCAAAATTAGAGTAACCACAAATCCAAGCCTTTGTGCGCCAGCTATTATAGTACCTAGCCTGTCTATTACTAATTTGTTCTGATGGTAATTAACCTTATCAATTATAGAGGCAGAACCTAAGGTAAGAGCATTGTCTGATTTCATAAAATTAGCAATAGTCTCATATTGAGAAACCTCCTTAGCTTTAATATTTAGATATCCTCCAAGGGGATTATCTTCTATTTCATCAAGAGCCTGAATGGTAGGATAATCATTTGAGTGACGTTCACGGAAAGCCTTAAGTGCTTCCTCAGAAGAGGTGTATGAAACCTGTGCCACTTCTGGCAACTTTTCAATTGAAGATTTTAAAGCCAAAATTTTATCCTCTGAGGCTCCCACATTAAAATAAATCGTCACATCAACTTTTTCTTTTATTTGGTCAAGTGAAGAATATAATACGGCCTGTAATAAAATAATAGCCGTAATAACAGAAAGAGTAATGGTCACAACTAGGACAGCAGCCCAAGAAACTATTCCACTTCTTTTAAAATTTATAAATCCTGATCTTATGATTCTTCTTAGTCCGGTCATTTTATAATTTGTGATTAATAGCTAGTAATTTCTAATTGGATTATATAATATATTTTCCACTCTTGTCATCGCGAACAATCTTTCCATTTTCAAGCGTTATTACTCTCTTCCCAACTGATTCAACAACTCCACGATTATGCGTGGTTAAAATAACCGTTGTGCCCAAATCATTTATTTTTTTTAAGATTTGGATAACTTCATAAGTATTCACTGGATCCAAATTTCCGGTCGGTTCATCAGCAATAATAAGCTCCGGCTGATTAATAATAGCCCGAGCAATGGCCAGCCTTTGTTTTTCACCCCCAGACATTTGATGTGGAAAATGATGTATTTTATTCCCTAAGTCAACAAGGTCAAGAACATTTGGAACATCACTAGCTATTTCCCTACTGGTTTTACCAACCGCTTCCATGGCAAAAGCAATATTCTCATAGGCAGTCTTATTCGGAAGAAGTTTAAAGTCTTGGAAAACAGCTCCAATCCTACGACGAAGCCTGGTTAAATCATTACTTCTTAATTTGTGAACATTAACTGATTCAAAAAATACCGTTCCTTCAGAGGGCCTATCGTCCGCCAAAATCATCTTTACAAGCGTTGTTTTGCCCGCACCAGAGTGCCCAACGACAGACACAAACTCTCCTGCCGTGACTGTCAAAGTGACATTCTCAAGTGCCACCGAATCTTTACTATAGACTTTTGAAACATTATTAAAGTAAATCACCTCTCTATTTTATCACAATACGCCTCAGTTATTCAAATTCTTTTCTGCCTCTAAAAATAAGTCTATTTCCCCATGTTCTAGAATAGCAGAAATATCGGAAGTCTCGACACCTGTTCTGTGATCCTTTACCATTTTGTATGGATGAAGCACGTATGAGCGAATCTGACTCCCCCATTCTATTTCTGTGCCCTTTGATATTTTCATGCTTTCTTCTATGGTCTTTTTTTCCTCTTCTGCTTTCTTAAAAATCTTAGCTCGCAATATGGACATTGCTCGCTCGCGATTTTGTTCTTGTGATCTTTCGCCTGAAGCATGCACGGAAATACCAGTTGGAATATGAACTATGCGTACCGCTGTTTCTCTTTTGTTTACATTTTGTCCACCTGGACCGCCGGCACGTGCAAATTCTATTTTTAAATCCGCTTCTGGAATAATAAAATCTTTTTCCTCCAATTTCGAAAATTTTGGAAGAACTTCAACCAGAGAAAAAGAGGTGTGTCTTAATTTTTTTGCATTAAAAGGAGAAATACGCACCAGACGATGAACGCCTGATTCATTTTTTAGGACCCCATAAGCTCCCCTACCTCCAATTTCAAAAGAAATATTTTTATAACCCCCATGGTCGTTTTTATGTTCGTGAACAAAAGTAATACTCCACCCCTTCTTATTCGCATATTTAAAATACATCTCAGACAACATTCGGGAAAAATCCTCAGAGTCATCTCCTCCCGCTCCAGAGATTATCGTGATAATGGCATTACTAACATCATGTTTTCCTAGCCCCTCTTTTTCGTCTTTCAATTGCTGAAGTTCTCTCAAAACTACTTGAGCTTTATTTTTGTCAGCCCAAAAATCTGAAGCCATCATTGCCCCTTCTATTTCTTTTATCTTTTTGTCTATTGAGTTCATGCCATCTACCATTGTTTCGTATTATAACAAAAAAACCACAACCGAGAAGTCGTGGTTTTGTTTTATTTCAAAAAAGACACAAAAGGGAAGGCTTCTGAAAGAAACAGATTTCTCAAGAGAATCAGTCTCTTCTTTCTACTTGAATACTTTTCACCCACAAATGTAAACATTAGTGGGATTAAAGGATACAAATTGAAGTGCTTATCAGCAACACGTTGCTGGTCAGTATAATTTCTAGCCCCCTTAAGTTGCAAACGCATTGGACCCTGTTCGAATTTTATTAAAAAATCAACGCCAATGGGATCGTATACGGGATCGCACGTCAGGTTTTTAAAACTAAGGCAGCACCTGTTGTTTGCCTTGAAAAGCGGGAGAAATCTCATGTAATCTTTTTCAATTTCTATTCCAAATCTCCCATTTCTAATTTCGCTCATGAAGAGTGCTTTTATTTCTTCCTTCGGAATAAAAGGACTCAAAATCGTGTCATAGCCGTTTAAGGAAAACCCCAAAATCTTTCTTTCAAGAGAAAATTTAAAAAAAAATTTAAAATACTTTGTTTCTGCAAAGAAAACCTTGAAAAGTATTGAAAACATTTTTTCGCCCACTATCGGTTGATAGTGCTCTTTAACAGAAAGCACTAAGCCCTCTTGGTATAATTCCTGAAAAATTCCAGAAAATACCTTATCGAGTTTTAGAACAGCCATGGAGTTCCCTTTTTCAAAGGAAAAGCTATGCCCCCCCAGAGCTACCGCCAGGGATGGGACATTGAATACTTTGGCCTCCATAATATTTTGTTTTTATGTTAATTTACTATTTTTGAAACTATAACAAAATTATGACAAATTGTCAAATATTGGAGCCGAGGAGAGGAATCGAACCTCCAACCTATGGTTTACGATACCATTGCTCTACCAATTGAGCTACCTCGGCATTGTACTCTACTTCACCCCACCCTGGCGGGGCAAGCCTGAGCTAGGGTGGCAAGAAAAACAGAGCCGTTGCGCGGGATTGAACCGCGGACCTCGTTCTTACCAAGAACGTGCTCTACCAACTGAGCTACAACGGCTTATAGAAGAAATACTAATTTATTTTCGCTTATTTTGCAAAGTATTAAATTGAGGTTTTATGCGCGACTTAGTGAACGAGGTGGGAACTGCGATACGAGAGCATAATGGGTATATTTTTATACCGAATCTATAGTAGGTGCATCTTTTTTAATTCATCTTGTAATTGACCAGCTGTTTTGAAAACAATTCCATTCAAACCATACTCTTTAGCTTTACTTATATTCTTTTCCCCATCGTCAATAAAAATAGCTTCGTAGGGATTAACTTCAAGTTTTTGAAGAGTTATATTGAATATTTCTTTGGCTGGCTTTTTAATACCTAGCTCCCAAGAAAATGAGACGACATCAAATACATCTCTTATCCCCCATTTATCTAACACAACTGATTCAAAAACTGTGGTATTTGAAATAAAGCCTAGCTTATAATTTTTTTTAAGTTTTAGAAGTAAATCTTTCATTCCAGAAAACATTGTTGCTTTTTCTATTCCTTCTCTAAATAAATTAACTACATATTTTATATTCTCATTGTTCTGCTCAATCTGAAATTCTTTCAGAAAACTCTTAGCCATTTCTTCTTCGGTTTCCCATTCCTTAAGTTGAACTGAGTTTTCATATAAATGCATAAAATCAGCATTCTTTTCAATTCCAAATTTGTCTTGCAAAGATTTGGAAATTCCAACATTTTTTGTACCCAGTGTCTCCCATAAGTCAAAAATTATCGCTTTTACCATGAAATTATTATACCAGTTCCCGCGTTCAACCGGTATACAAAAAAAAGAACCATATTTCTATGACTCTTTTTCTTTGCGCGACTTAGTGGACGAAGTAGGAACTGCTATACGAGAGCATAATGGGTATATTTTTATACCTGATTTTAAAAAATAACCAAATAAAAAAGGCCGTTTCTAATAAATTAGTCGTGCCTTTAGTTTTTACTATTCCCTCTTCCAAATTGGAGTTTGAATGCTTATCAAAACTCCAATGGTAAAGGTGATCGTTCCATTAAAATTATTTCCACCTTCAAAAAATAAAAAGGTGTTTATGTCGCCGGCCTTAATCATCTTTTCAATTCCAAGACCTAGATATTTACCACTAGTAGATATTTCCTGTGAATAAATAACATAAGCATCCCATTTTTTAGGAAGAAAATATCCCGTCAAAAACTTAACTGAATTATTACCAAAGCCATACATTAAATTATGATATGTTTTGGGAGTAACAACAGTTACATTTGCTAATAGACCATAGCCCATATCAAATGGCTTAGAACTCTGAGAAAAATCAGTAGTGGCCACTATCCCGGGGATTAGACCAGTAGATACTTTTTGGAAGAACTTACTACTCTGTGCATTTGCGAAAATAGTTGTAAAAAAAACAACTATAAAAAAAATTAATTTCATTTTTGTAGAATTTAATTGGTTTTCCAAATTCCTATAAAGGAACTAAGAAAACCAATCAAATATCTATTCGCAAAAATAAAATTTCAAAAA
>JAHJBA010000009.1 GCA_018813625.1 Patescibacteria group bacterium
AAAAAAATAATAAAAAGAATAAAGGGCTTGCCCCGTATGGAGCTGAAAGCTCTCGTTCGGGGTTCGTAATACTCTTTGCTGTAATGCTCTCGAGCATTGTTTTAGCACTGGCGTTAGGAGTCTCGAATATTGCGTTAAAAGAAATAAACTTCAGCACATCTGCAAAAGATGCCAATGATGCTTTTTTTGCCGCTGATACTGGCGCTGAGTGTGCTCTCTATTATGATCGATCTGACAATAACGCTTTTATTGAAGACAGCCCTATTTCGGTGTTGAACTGTGCTGGATCAAATATTAATTTAATTGGAGCAATCAGCCCCGAGAATGCTTTTTGGAGTTTTCATATTTCTGGACTAGGTAGTACTGGAAGATCTTGTGCAAGGGTGAATGTTTCAAAAGATTATACTACCACTCCAACTACCACAACTATTATTTCTAAAGGATATAGCTCTGATGATCTCAATAGCGATGACACTTTTTGTACTCCCGGACCAAAGGCTGTTGAACGCGAACTTGAAGTTACTTACTAAATTGCCTGGAAGATAGGTTTTTAATATGAATAAGAGTGATGCCCAAAAAAGAATAGAAAAACTACGAAGTGAAATTGACCGTTTGCGCCATGAGTATCACATAGAAGATTCACCGAGTATGACCGATGCTGTTTATGATTCTTTAACGCGTGAACTTAGGGAATTAGTAAAAAAAAATCCTGAATTTGATGATCCAAATGCTCCGGAAAATAGGGTGGGTGGCAGACCGCTTGAGAAATTCGAGAAAGTTAAACATAAAATTAGGATGACTTCCCTAAATGATGTTTTTTCAGAAGAAGAGCTTTTTGATTGGGAAAAAAGAATAAAAAAATTACTTAATGTTAATCAAAAAATAAATTATTTTTGTGAAGTTAAATTTGATGGCTTAGCTGTTTCTTTGATTTACAAAAATGGAATTTTTGTAAGAGGCGCGACAAGAGGTGATGGTTTTGTTGGTGAAGATATAACTCAGAATTTAAAAACCATTAAATCTATTCCGCTTAAATTAAATACGCCATTTCCAGATTATGTAGAAATTAGGGGAGAAGCAGTAATGGCAAAAAAAACTTTAGAAATTTTAAATAAAAAAAATGACAAAGAAGGCAAGCAACTTTTTGCAAATACTAGAAATGCAGCAGCGGGAAGTTTGCGTCAATTAGATCCAAAATTATCAGCAGAAAGAAAATTAGATTTTTTTGCCTATGATATTGCTGAAATAAGTAACCAAGAAAAAATTTTAAAACATTCTGATAAGCATGCCGTTTTAAGGAAATTAGGATTTTATGTTGATAAGCATGATGCTTTTTGCAAAACCATTCCAGAAGTAATTGATTTTATTAGAAAATTTCAAAAAATTAGAGATAATTTTGAATATGGCACAGATGGTATTGTGGTTTTGGTGGACGATTTAGTTTTACAGAATGTTTTAGGGATAGTTGGAAAAGCACCAAGATATATGGCCGCTTTTAAATATCCAGCTGAACGAGCTACTACTATCATAAAAGAAATTAAGGTAAATGTTGGTAGAACGGGAGTTCTTACACCGCTTGCTATTTTTAATCCAACTCTTGTTGCCGGCTCTGTTGTGTCAAAAGCTACTTTGCACAACATGGATCAAATAGAGCGCTTAGACGTGCGAGTTGGTGATACTGTCGTAATAGAAAAAGCTGGAGATGTTGTGCCGGCTGTTGTAGAAGTTTTACCTAAAATGCGAACAGGCAAAGAAAAGAAATTTAAAATGCCAGAAGTTTGTCCAGTTTGTAGTACTAAAATAATTAGAAAAGAAAATCTAGTTGCTTTTATCTGTCCAAATCCAAAATGTTCAGCGAAAAACGAGAGGTTTTTGGAACATTTTGTTTCTGTTTTTGAAATTTATGAATTGGGGCCAAAAATTTTAAGGCGCTTTAAAGATGAAGGGTTGATAAGCGATGCGAGTGATATTTTTACGCTTGCAAAAGAAGACATCGCGCCTCTTGAAAGGTTTGGAGAAAAATCTGCGGAAAATATTATCAATGAAATAAATTTAAAAAAGAAAATACCGCTTTCGCGTTTTATATGGGCTTTGGGTATTTTACATGTCGGGGAAGAAACTGCGCGAGATTTGGCTTCCAATTTTAACACTTTAGAAAAACTGGGACAGGCGAGTCTTGAGAAAATCAGTGCCATAGAAAATATAGGTCCCGCTGTCTCAAAAAGTGTTTATGAATTTTTTAGGGATAAGAGTAATTTAGACTTTATAAAGAAATTAGAAAAGAATGGAGTTGTCGTTTTGGAGGAAGAGAAAAAAGCAAGCGGAAAATTCACCGGACTCACCTTTGTTTTGACAGGAACACTTTCATCTATGTCTCGCGAATTAGCAAAAGAAAAAATAATGAAATTGGGAGGAAGGGTTTCTGGTTCCGTTTCGCATAATACTTCGTATGTTGTGGCAGGCGATGAAGCTGGGTCAAAATTTACAGATGCCCAAAAATTAGGTGTAAAAATAATAAAAGAAGAAGAATTTCTAAAGATGTTATAATATATTTTCATGAAAAAGAGAGCCAAGATTTTAATAGTTTTTATTGGGTGTTTTTTGTTCAGATTGATGCCCTTAAGAGCCCCGAATGTTGAACCTATTATGGCCTCCGTAATGCCGATAGGACGCAAGTATGGCGCTTTAATGGGCTTTATCTTTGGCTTTTTAAGCATGTTTCTATATGATTCTGTGACGCATTTCGGATCTTGGACTTGGACGACAGCGATAACTTATGGGTTAATAGGTGCCGTGTCGGCTTTGTATTTCCAAAAGGCCAAGACAAGTGCTTTTAATTTTGCAAAGTTTGCTTTCTTTGCTACGATAGCTTTTGATTTAGTCACTGGAGTTTTGTTCGCTCCAATATTTGGACAAACCATATCCAATGCTTTGGTTTTGCAAATTCCTTTTACTGCGCTTCACCTAGCGGGAAATATAGGATTTGCCCTAACCTTGAGCCCGGTATTAAATCGATGGTTTTTGTCTGAAAAGTTTTTTACTCTTAGAAGGAGGGTTCGCATAGTGGTCTAGTGCGCAGACCTGGAAAGTCTGTATGCCTGAAAGGGCATCGGGAGTTCGAATCTCCCACCCTCCGCAATGAAAAAAGTAATTCTGTTAAACAAGAAAGAGGGAGAAACTCCGCTTGAGGCTTTGGAGAATTTTCGGAAGAAAAACATTGAATATAAAAACCTGCCGATGACCTATGCGGGCAGGCTGGACCCCATGGCTTCTGGGCTTTTGATTATTTTGGCAGGTGAAGAGGTTAAAAAAAAGAAAAAATATTTATTACTTCCTAAAAAATATGAGTTTAGTGTTTTGTTTGGATTTGCGACAGATACACATGATATCTTAGGTAAGATTGTTCGCGAGGGGGAATATGATATTTCCAATGAGGAATTAAAGAAATTATTGGAAAATAATTTAAAACATTTTACTAGAAAATTTACACAAAAATATCCAATGTATTCATCAAAAACAGTAAAGGGTAAACCGCTTTTTCAATATGCCAGAAAAGAAGAAAAAGTTGA
>JAHJBA010000010.1 GCA_018813625.1 Patescibacteria group bacterium
CCTGGATTACAAGTAGGATCTAATGTTTCTCCTGGATCGTATGGGTCAGGAGCTGCGAGTAGATTAAAAGTGGTGACAAACACTACCAAAAACCCAATAGCTAAAACCGCGCTTAAGTGATTCTTGAAAATATGTTTGATTAATTTCATTGTTGAATTATAACATGTTATTTATAAAAAGTAAACACTACACATTGAAAACTCTATTTAATACTCCGTGAACCACCTTGAAGTAGTTTGAGGTATAAATAAGAGAATAAGAACCATCATTATTCTTCTTCTCAATCTTAACATAATAAGTACCATTCGGAATAAGCATATGGTAGCGTCCCATTTCATCCGAGACACTGTGCGCAATTTCAACATTCGTCTCAACGGCAAAGGCACGAATAAAAGCAAAAGAAAGCGGGGATCCGTCTTTATCCAGGAGACGCCCTTTGGCTTTCATTCTAAAACCAATTCTGCGCAGAGCAAACATTAAGATATACAATCCGAAAATTATTATATTGTATTTTTCTGGAGAAATTATAAGGGCTGTGCTAGCAATAATAAATCCAAAACCAAAGAGCCAATTTGAAATCTTGGCGATTAAAATTTCTCTTTTTGAATAGAATTTATAAAGCTTCTTTTTGTTCTTTTCAAATTCATTCCAGTCAAAATTTATAGGATCCATTGGAATATTTTTGACAATCACCTCCCCACTATCACTAATATTTATATAATCGCCAAAATACAAATTCGCATAAAATTCATCGCGGAAATGTTTATAAAGATTATCTGAGGGAAAAATGTAATTTGATTTTCTAGGTATCACTTTATAAACTCCTGGCTTAACTAAGAATCCATAGCGTCCGTCGATATCAGTAATAGAAGAAGCAACTTCCATACCCTCAAGATCACGCAAGGAAACATACACGGGATCAAGTGGTTGCTTAGTAATAGAGTCATAAACAGTACCCCATGGTTTTCTGCGTTTTTTTATTCCAAGGGCAGTAAGAATCAAAGACCAGAGACGCACAGGAATAAGAACAAGCTCTGGCGCAGCAAGCGGATTTAAAAACAACGCTGTTGCCAGAGAAATAACCGCCCCAACAGCAACTGCTGTGGTCGCAGCAATTTTCAGCCCAAGATTTATCTCTTCAATTATCTCTGGTGTGATTACGCTTATAATAGGAATAATCGGCTTACAACCAGGAGCATTCGGATCAGCCAAGCAAGGATCAACGATTATTTCACATCCTGGGAGAGTTGGATCGTCAGCACAAGTGCAAAGACTTGGGTCGTCAAAACAAGTCAAAACTGGTGGGAGACATTTTGGATCATTTTGATTTTCTGGAAAAGTACAAAAACATTGAACTATATCTTCTGGGTGAAGATCGCAATAGGTTGGTCCAAAACACAGAGGATTATTTGCAGGATCTGGGTCTGTCGGACAAATACATTCAGGTAAATTTTGATTAGCAAGTAGCTGACAAAATCCTCCTTCTTCGCTGTCATCGTCATAACTTGTACAATCTGGGTCTGGAAAAATTCCCTGGGTTGCGTCCAGCGTCCCATAATCTGTTCCGCCGTCACTATCGTTATCTACTCCATCTGAACATTCCGTTGCTGTTGTTCCACAAGTTCTACCAACTGTTATAACAACAAACTTCTCCGCATCAGGAACAGCCAACGAATCCGAAATCGCTTCAACGGTAATTTTATAATTTTTTATCGGGGAATTACTTGGATCAGAGGAACATTCTGTAAACAGAGCCACTGGTACTTCATAAACATCAATACCAGTAGTCGGACTTGTTAATGTATCTCCTATTTTTTGTGTATCATCTAAATAAAAATTTACAGAACCCACTGGACCCGTAATCTTAGCTCTTATCATGTCATTCGGTGCAGTGAAGCTAGCAAATGGAAGACTTGTATTCAGTCCCATGTCAACTATTTCTTGCTGAGTTAAATCAGCAGACCAAAAGGATTGTCCATCGATGGGATTTTCTATCGTGATTATCAATTGTGTAGCAACACATTCCCCAGGATTTGCTTCATCAGCCTCATATCCTTCCGGCATGGTTATCTGAGCGCCATCTATGTTCGAACAAACATCGGGATTTGTTTCATCGTCAATATTTTGATTACAAACTTTAGTCAAATCATAGCTTTCGTGACAACCTGGATCATCACAGTCTACCAGAGAGTCTCCGTCGTTATCCTGACCATCCAGACAAGCTGGCAGAAAGCCAGCAGGAGGGGTGCCACCGCCCGGCTTCCAGTCAGTTGTAACACAAGCAGATCCTGGACAAGAAAATTCTATCCAACCATAATTCTGGCTCCAAGCCCAACCATCAAACTCCCCAGTTGTTTTATTTATGGTAACTCCACCATTTGTCGGAGCAAAGTTGACCCAGCCAGCGTTCTGCCCCCAGGCATAACCACCAAGAACACCTTGATTTGTATTAGTAACTCCACCATTTGTCGGAGCCAAATTTATCCAGCCTATATTTTCCCCAAAAGCATATCCAGTAATAGCAGAATTGCTTATCTCCACACTACAATTAGTACAGCCAAAATTTATATTACTATTGTCGTTGTCTACTTTAGCACAAGATAAATTTTCAGAACAATCTGTAGAAGAAGCTATGTGTCCCGGATTTGCCGCAAGGGCAATATTAAAAAGAGAAAAAACTAGAACAGGTAACGCGATAGCTATGATCAATAAGAATTTATTCCTTTTCATCCCGTTAGAAATTTATGCTGATAATTGATAATGATTATTTTAATGTCCCGTTTTTAGTATATGAGTTATTTCTAACGGGATTCATTTTTCATCATTATACTATGACATTACCCAAAAAGTCTAGGTATTAAATCAATGAAAGGTTTGTAATAAGGTGATATAGATAGGCCAGTATTGGGAATAAATGATCGACAAAAAGAAAAATGAAGATAATCAATAAAATGAGGGAATATCTCTCAACAAACCTGAAAAAGGGATAAAAAGATTCAGGTAAAATATTAAAAAGTATCTTTGAGCCATCAAGTGGCGGAATGGGCACGAGATTAAAAATCGCTAAAGCCAAATTTATCACGACAATTGATGAAATTATAAAATGAAAACCTGTCGGAACAGAAAGACTTGAAGAGAAACGAAGAATCATTCCAAAAAGAATCGCAATAAAGAAATTCGCTAAAACCCCCGCGGAGGCAACTGCTATAGTCCCCCATCTTCTATTACGAAGATTATCTGGATTATAGGGTACTGGCTTTGCCCAACCAAAAACAAAACCGGAAGAAAAATATAAAAGTGCGGGCAAAATTATTGAGCCAAACATGTCTAAATGCTTTAATGGATTCAATGTAAGTCTCCCTGCATGCCTAGCCGTTTTGTCTCCGCAATACTCCGCCATAAAACCATGTGACACTTCGTGGATAACCACTGACATTATAAGTATTATTATAAAGAAAATTGCATCTGTTGCTTGCATCCCGTACGAAATAGGAAATCTTTAGATTTCCGTAGTTAATTTTACTAATAACGACTATATAAAATATTTACAAAACGATACCTCCCGTGACCTTAATAAACTGAATAATTTCGTACGGGATTGCATTCCTATTAAATAAATGATAGCATGAAAAAACTTACCTGTCCCGTTAAAAAATCAGCGGACACAGGAGATTGGAAAGACTTTATAATTTTAATTTTTTAATGGGATGAAATCATGTGCCATAGTAAAAAAAGGCTCAATTGTCGGGGGTGGGTATTCAAACAGAACTCGTGCCACTAAATTCAATCCGACAGGCAAAAAAAGGAAATACCCAAATCTTCAAAAGAAGAAGGTTTTCGTTCCCGAACTTAACAAATCAATTAACATTGAGGTTTCGACCAGGGGAATGCGTACAATGAAAAAAAATGGTATTTACGCGACTTTGAAAAAATCTGGAATCATAAAATAAAAACCGCCTTCGGGCGGTTTTTTTGTTAGTAAAAAACAAAGTACTCTAGAGCGAACCTTGGGAGGAGCGACGGCGACGGACAGAGAAAATTTTCAGTAGAAAATTTTCGTGGTGAGTCCGAGAGTACTTTGTGAAATATCTTTAAGTGATATAATTACCCTATGAAAGCATATTTAGACATTGTAAAAAAAATCATAGAGACAGGAGAAAAAGCAGACAATCGTACCGGCATAAAAGCCTACACCATAGCCGGAGCAATTTTTGAGCATGACATGTCAAAAGGTTTTCCACTTTTAACCACCAAAAAAACACCATTTAAATTAGTTGCCTCAGAACTAGAATTTTTTATAAAAGGAATTACCGACAAAAAATGGCTACAAGACAGAAACAATCACATCTGGGATGAATGGGCTAATCCCCAAAAAGCTCCCTATGGACACGACGATGCTTCAAAGAAAAAAATGTTCGAGGAAAGAGACCTCGGCCCAGTTTATGGTTTTCAGTGGCGACACTTTAACGCTCCATATAAAAACTACGATTCTGATTACACGGGACAGGGCGTCGATCAATTGAAAAATATTATTGAAACACTAAAAACAAATCAACGGGATCGCCGAATGATCGTAAGCGCATGGAATCCGCAACAGTTCAAAGAAATGGCTCTCCCACCATGCCACTATGCTTTTCAAATTACAGTTATCGAAGGTAAATTAAATCTGCTTTGGAGCCAGCGCTCCGTTGATACCATGCTCGGTCTTCCTTTTAATATAGCTAGTTATGCCCTACTCCTACATTTGCTCGCAAAAGAGTCCGGATTAAAAGAAGGAAAATTGGTCGGGTTTTTGGCTGATGTACACATTTATGAAAATCATTTAGAAGGAGCGAAGGAACAACTCTCGCGAGACCCAAACAAATATCCCCTGCCCCGCATAGAAACTGAAAATTGGAAATCTATTTTCGATTGGAAAGCCGAAGATACAAAAGTCTTAGATTATCAAAGTTATGACAAAATTCCTTTTGAAATCGCTGTATAAAAATATGATCCTATCTATTATAGTCGCCATTGCAAAATATAATGAAATCGGAAAAAAGAATGACCTTCTTTGGAATTTGCCAGCGGATATGAAACATTTCCGAGAAACGACACGAGGCCATGCTGTAATAATGGGACAGAAAACTTTTGAATCTTTAGCTAAAGATGAAAACGGAAGACAAGTAGGTAGGTTGCTCCCAAACCGTAGGAATATCATTCTAACTTTAGAAAAAACTTTTAAGGCAGATGGAGCAGAGATCGTTTACTCAGAGGAAGAACTCGTGAATCTGTTAGACAAAACGACCATGCCCGACGAAGAAGTTTTTGTCATTGGCGGAGGAATGATCTATAAATTAATGATTGAAAAAGCGGAGAAGCTTTACATCACCCATGTGGACGCAGAATTTAAAGACGCAGAAATATTCTTCCCTGAAATAGACCAAAATATTTGGCAAAAAGTGAAAAGTGAAAAACATCTAAAAGATGATCTAAATAAATATGATCTAGAATTTGCGGAATATATTAGGAAAAATTAACGAGTAAATCATCTAATTTTTTAAAGAGATCTTCTCTCGTTCCATCATTTACAACAATGAAGTCAGCACAAGCAATAGGGCCAGCTTGATGTAAATTTTCTATTTGAGAATACTCACGAGAAATTAATTCTTCTCTGGTTAGAGGGCGATGCGGACGTGAAGCCATTCTTTTAATTCTTGTTTCAAGCGAAGACATAATCGCCAACACCCTAAAATCATCGCCAAATTCTTTCTTCATTTCGAGATATTCCTCCCAAGAATAAAGACTTTCTACAAAAACACTGGAAGTTTCAAAAAAATTTTTAACTTTCGGTAGGCTTAAGATTGCGTAAGCGCCCATTCCAAGATTTTTTCTGATTTCTTCTCTTGTCTTTCTTTCATTTATTTCATTGATCTCCAGCCCATTCTTCTTCATTTCATCAAAAGTAGCATCACCAAAATATACTTTCGGCCAGCCGGTTTTTTTCATCAGATATTCAACAGTTTCCGTTTTGCCGGAACCAGTCAAGCCCACTATCGCTAAAATTTTTTTCTTATTCATCCCGGTACTAAAATTTTAATTACTAAAAATTTATCCTTATGCCCCGTAATCAAAAACTTAGTACGGGACAGGTTTATTATTTATAACTACTTACATATTGCCTAAAAGAAACCCCAGCCAATTTCAACATTTTTTTAGAAGCCTTTACTGCCGGAGTATCTGCATATTTATCACTTTCATAAACTACTTCCGTAATACCATTCTGAATTATCGTTTTCGCACATTCATTGCAAGGAAACAATGTACAATATAATTTGCAACCTTTTGTCGGACCATTAGCATTATAAATGGCATTTTCTTCCGCGTGACAAACGTAGGCATATTTCGTATTTTCAAAATCACCCTCTCTGTCCCAAGGCAAATCCTCGTTTTTTATTCCTCTCGGCCATCCGTTATATCCTAAGCCAACAACTATATTATCCCCACTAGCAACAAGAGCGCCTGCTTGAGTGGATGGATCTTTAGAACGCTCAGCGATAGTGTGAGCCATTCTCATAAAACATTCATCCCAAGAAATTGCGTCTTCTCTAGGTTTTATCATAACCAAATTATACCTCCATCAAATAAAAAAGCCACCCTGAGTTTATCGAAGGGTAGCTTTTCAACTAACTAAATGATTTAGTGTATTTACTGTTGAAGGCCTTGAATCTGTTTTATTTTTTTGGTACAGATATCAAAAAGCTTTTCAAGAGAATCATAGGTCTGAAAAGAATAATTGGGATTTCTTTCACATTGTGCTCCTATAACCAAACGAGTAACTTTCGCGTCTGCTTTAGCAACCGCTAAAACATGTTTTTTGTGTTTTTCCACGGCCGTACCAATTTCCCAACCAAGACCAGTAGATGGAAAAGAACATTCGGCAATAATTAAATCTCCTCCACCCACACAATTATGAATGTCATGTTCGTAAACATCCACAGGCGTACCATTTACTAAGCCGATGAATTCAAGCACTTCTACTCCTTTTATTGACCTTAAAAAAATTTTGAGGAATTCAATATCTCGTTTAAAATCCTCACCGGCATACGTCAAGGCGCAACCTACATAAACTTTTATTATTTTCATTTAACCTCCTATTTTGAAAAACAAATTTACTCTCAAATTACCATAAAATGGTAAAAAGTAAAGCGCCCTGACTTATGTCAGGGCGCTTTTTAAAAATTCTTTTTTTAGTCCTTGACCTCTATGCCCATTGACCTTGCAGATCCAGCTATAATAGCGATAGCACCCGCATCGTCCTTTGCATTCAAATCAACCATTTTCTTTTTGGCAATTTCAAGCGCTTGAGCCTTTGTAATTTTACCAGCCTTGGAGACAGCATTTTTCCCAGAACCTTTCTCCACTCCAGCGGCTTTCAATATAAGCCCTGTAGCAGGGGGAGTTTTTACTATAAAATCATAGCTCCTGTCTTCGTAAACACTGATTATAACTCCAACCTTATCTCCAGCCATCTTTTGAGTAGCAGCATTAAACTTTGTTACAAAATCACCTATATTTATACCAGCCTGACCAAGAGCAGGACCAAGTGGTGGCGCAGGGGTAACTTTAGCAGCCTGGATTTGTAGTTTTATTTTTTTTGTTATTTTCTTTGCCATTGAATTTATAGATTAACTTAAATTTTCTTAACTTGCAAGAAATCTAATTCCACCGGTGTCTCGCGTCCGAACATTGAAACCAGCACTTTAATCTTTCCTCTTTCTTGATCTATTGAATTAACTTTTCCTTCGAGGTCTTTAAATGGACCGTCAACTATTCTTACTGTTTCTCCTATGGCAAGATCAATATTATGTTTAGTCGTACTGCTATCCATTTTCTTAAATAAATAGTCAACTTCTTCTTTTTTTAATGGAACAGGATTTACCCCTGCGCCAACGAAACCAGTAACACGTGGAGTATTACGGACAACATACCAAGAATCATCTGTTACAATCATGTCTACCAACACATATCCCGGATAAATTTTTTCTTCCACCTCAACCCGTTTGCCTGCTTTTATTTTTATTTTCTTTTCAACTGGAACAATAACATTAAAAATTTTGTCATGCATTCCAAGCGAATCAATACGTTGCTTTAAATTACGAAGAACCGCATTTTCATATCCAGCATAAGTATGTATTGCATACCAATTTCTTGCTCCTTGTGCTTCTTGTTTTGCCATAGCTAGTTCTTAAAGTTTATTAAAAAGAAATTATTTTTTCTAATCCTTTTGAAAAAATAAAGTCAAAAACACCCAAAAAGTAGGCGATCACCGCCGACAGAATAACAACAATTAAAGTGTAAAGAATAGTCTGGCGCCTGCCTGGCCAATTCACATGCTTTAACTCTGCTTTTGTTTCTTTAAAATACTCAGTTATTTTTGTCATACTCATCCGCTTTTAGCGGAAATTTGATTAATTATTTTAAAAAAGCCCCCTCTCAAGGGCTTTTTTAATACTACTCTTTTATCTCAAAATAGTCAATCCGGTAGTAAGCTTTAACGAAGCCCCTAGGGCACTCCATGGGAGCATCACTAAAGCTCACTATCCGGGTCAAACTCAAGATCTATTTTATTTCGTAAGTTATGGTTACATCCGAAGTTATAATATTTTCTCCTTTCGGAATTTCGGCTGGAACACTTTCTGCTACGGCATCCAAGGCCATCATTGCTTTTCCATATATAGGCATTGGATAATTGCCAGATTCACTAAAAGAGGTAATTTTACCCAAACGCACGCCTAAATCTTTCGCTAAAACTTTCGCCTTTGATTTTGAATCATCTATTGCCTTTTTCCTTGCTTCCGCCTTCAACCCATCCTCATTGTCTATAGCAAAGTTCGGTCCATTCAAGTCAGAAACCCCCAGTTCGCCAAGTCCCTGCATTATTTTCCCCGTGTCATCGGTATTCCTGATTTTTACTGTTATGCTCTCGGTTGCAATATACCCAACAATTACACTTCTTCCAACTGGTGGAGGACAATTCACATCAGAACAGATCTTCCTGTCGTACTGATATTCATATTTAGGATAAAATGAAGCATTGGAGGCTTTAATATCCCTATCTGCAATTTTATTTGCTCTCAAAAAATCCAGAGATTCTTTCTCAATTTGAGCCACACTATCTTGTGCTTCCTTCACAGTTTTTGCGTCTTTTGAAATTGTAAAATATATACTCGCAATATCAGGCACCGCAGAGACCTCTCCATGACCTGTAAATGAAATGGTATTCTCTGTCCTATCTCCTGTTAGTCGATCACAGTCAGTAATAAATTTTACAGCGCAGATAATAATCAAAACAAAAGCCGTGGTTTTTATAATCCGATATAGCTTTTCTTTCTTTTCCACAAATTTTTCTAATTTTTCCATCCCGTTAGAGATAGGAAATCTTTAGATTTCCGTATCTTAATTAATTTTTAGTAATAAATCGAACCTTTTCAAGTCATATACTGCTATCCCGATAAAAAACTATATGATCTCTAACGGGATCCATAAATTCTTAATTATTTATTTTTTAATACCAACCAGCTCAACATCAAAGATAAGTGTTGCATTTGCAGGAATTACTCCCGGGACTCCACTTGCACCATATGCATCTTCTGGTCCTATTTCAAGATGTTTTTTTTCTCCAACTTTCATGCCGACAATCCCCTTGTCCCATCCAGGTATTACCTGACCTGCACCTAAGATAAACACAAAAGGCTCCACATGGTTAAATTTTGGATCTATATTGGAATCAAAAACTGTTCCATCTTCTAACATACCGGTGTAATTCATTGCTACCACATCTCCAACTTTAGAAATTTGTTCTTCTGACATTATATTTTTATTCTTAATTGTAATAAAAACTAAAAATGCGACCACTGCTAAAACTATTAAAACATACACAATCATTTTGTTTTTCATAAACTTATTAAAATTAATTATAATAAACTGATTATACACCCTCGGAACACTAAATCAAATTAACCTCTGGGACCAGCTTCAGCCCAAATTTTTCAAATACTGAGTCAATTATTTGCCCCACTAAATTCTTAACTTCTTCTCCGGTGGCTCCACCGTAATTTACCAAAACTAGCGCCTGTTTTTCATACACTCCCACATTGCCAATCCGATATCCTTTCCAGCTTGTCCCGCTATTGGCGGGGCCACATTTTTCTATAAGCCAACCAGCGGGTATTTTAACACCCTCACCCTCTTCAAAATATGGCAAATCTGAATACTTTCTTTTCAATTCCTCTAATTTTGCAGAATCAACATATATGTTTTTAAAAAAACTTCCCGCATTTCCTAAAATTTTTGGATCAGGCAACTTGCTTTTTCGAATTTGTGCCACAATATTGCTTATGTCTTTAGAATTTTTTATTTCTAATTTATTATTTTCTAAATAATCTTTTAACGCTTTGTATTTCACGTTTAAATTTTTAATTTTACTCAATTTAAAGATTACTGCCGAGATAAAATATTTGCCTTTCAGTTTATTTTTAAAGATACTGTCACGGTAACCGAACTTGCAGTCAGAATTTTGAAAAACTTTCTTTTCTCCAGTTTCGCTGTCATAAACTTCAACACTATCTATAATATCCTTAACCTCCGTACCATAGGCTCCTATGTTTTGGATTGGTGCACCCCCTACTGTGCCGGGTATTAATGATAAATTTTCAATACCCCAATAACCCCGATCTGTGGCAAAATTTACTAAATCATTCCAAAACTCTCCACTAGCTGATTTTACAAAAACACTATTCTCATCCTCTTTTAAAATTTCTATTCCCTTTAACCCATTTAAAACAACAATCCCATCAAAATCCTTCGTAAATAGAACATTACTTCCCCCTCCTAAAAATAATTTTTTATTATTTTTGAATTCCTTCGATGAAAAAAGATCTCCAAGATCTTTTTCTTTAGAAATTTCAACAAAATATTTTGCCTTGGCGGAAATTCCAAAAGTATTTAATTTAGTTAAATCGTAATTTTGCTTTATCTTCATTTGACCTCTGGCTTATAGAATTTCTTTTTCTAATTTTCTCTCTATTTCTTCCTCACTGACTGGATGAATCATTTTTTTTAATTCTGGATCTTGTGATAAATCTATGCCTTGTTTATTTAAAAGCAAGGCCATCATTTTAATAATCTTAGTGATTTCTTTTTCAGAAATAAGATTCAGTTGTAATTGAGTTTCTGCCCGTAATTCATCAATTTTTGCCGTTCGGTTTTGAGATATAAGCACAAAAATTGCAAGGACAATAGCCTCGAGCGATACTATGGTAGTGAGAAGAATGAAGGGAAATGGGTCAAATACATTTATCCATTTTATATTGCCCGTATTAATTAAAATCCATACAATAAATAATATTATATTGAGCAAGAGGAAAGTATTACTGCCGAATTTTGAAGTCATCCAGTCTGCTATTTTTTCTGTTGATTTTCTTTTAGCGTTAGCCTTTGCCTTTATGCTATGAAATATTTTTTTTCGTGGCTCTTCGCCTTCGCCAAACAGCTCTCTTAAAAATGAAACATGATTATTTGCCATATTTTTGTATTATACTACAAATTCTTTTGCCTCCTAGTATCCCCAGCCGGAGCACTAAATAGTTTTTCTAAAATGCTTTTCGCATATTTTTATATTATCTGAGTTTGTTTATGAGCATCATTATTTCTGTATAATGCTTGTCAATAACATCTTCTGCTCTAAAATTCTTTGAAAACTCTTTTAATTCACCAATTATTTTAATAAGCGATTCTTTCGTTGGTTTGTCATAATCATCACCATTTTTTTTAAATAATCCTTTTATCATTACCTCAATATTAATTTCCTTAAGTTTCTCAATTTCTTCTTTTTTAAA
>JAHJBA010000011.1 GCA_018813625.1 Patescibacteria group bacterium
TATTTTTATTATTTTTATATTTTTCAACTATTGTGCCCAAAATATCATCCGCCTCAAACCCTGGAGCATCATAAACTGGAATACTAAATGCCTCAAAAATTTGACGGGATTTTTTTAATTGAGAAATTAATTCTTCGTCTGTTTTTGCCCTAGTTCCTTTATATGCCTCATACGCTTCATGCCTAAAGGTTTTTTGAGGTAGATCATAACAAGCTACAATATAATCTGGTTTCAAGTCGGTAATAATCTTCATCAGCATCGAAGAAAGACCGTACAGAGCACCAGTTTGCTCACCTTTGGACGATAAAAATTCCGGCAGAGCATGATAGGCACGGTGAATTATTGCATGAGCGTCCAGAAGCACCAGTGTCTTTTTAAAAGACTTTTCCATTACAAAATTATAACATTTAAGCAAAAATAAAAAACGTGACCTTAATCACGTTTTTTGTACGTTCTATTCAAACGCACTTGGATTTCTTGATTCCTTGCCAGGGTCTTCAATTGCCTTCCTCATGGCCCAGTCCGCATATTGGGGATATTCAGGATCTTGGTCAAGGCGCCAATACTTTTCATCAGAGCTTTTTGTTTTTAGCAATTCTGATTCTTCTGTTTTTCTGTTTGCTGTGTTTGCCATATGGTTTTTATTTATTTAACAAAATTTTCTATCTCAGCATAAAATAACATCTCTTCCTTAAAAAGGCAAGGGTTAGGCTTTTTTAATTTTAAATTTCCTATGTCCTTCTTTGGTGTGAGAAATGTGAATTTGATAATGTTTTTTAGGTATAGCTTTTTTTATTTTTTCTGGCCACTCAACACAAACTAGGTGTTTAGGGTTCGAGATAACCTCTTCCCAGCCTAGGTGCAATAATTCTCTTTCGTTTTTCAATCTGTAGGCATCCAGGTGAAATAAATTCTCAAAATTTTTATTTTTTAATACATATCGTCTCATGATGACAAAAGTTGGGCTATTTACCTTTTTTTCTATGCCGAGATTCTTTGCAAAATATTGAACAAAAGTCGTTTTGCCAGTCCCAAGGTCTCCATATAACCCAATGATAGTTGCCTTTTTGGAAATTGGTTTTAAACTAAAAAGAAACCCTTTTACAATTTGTTCAGTGTCTTCTGTTTTCTTTGATATTTTCTGCACTTTGAAATAGTAGCATATTGCTTGGTTTAAATACAAAATAAGTTATAATTTATTTGTATGACAGATTTTGATGAGGAAAAACAAAAAAAACAACTGGAAGACATTCACAAGCTAGAAGAAGAACAATTGGTCGCAGTCTTAGCGCAATCAAAATATGGACTTCCTTATGTTGATTTATCTAGGATAGGAATAGACAACGAGGCCCTTAGGGCAATAAATGAAAAAGACGCGCGTGAAATGAAAATCGCGCCATTTAAACTTTCTGGAAAAAATATTTTTATAGCTGTGCGTTCTCCTTCAGAAGACCTCTTAAATAAATTAAAGGAAGAAATGGAGAGGCAAAACCTTGTCCCAACATTTTATATGGCCTCCGTGGCAAGCCTGAACAAGGTTTGGGATCGATATAAAGAAATTTCTATGGCGGAAAGCTCAAAAATTGGAGGCATAGATATTTCCGCAGAGATTTTAAGAGAGACAGCAAAAAATATAGAAAATATGCAAGATATCGGAAAATTTGTAAATGAAGCCATAGAAGGAAAACAAGCTCATAAAATATCTCGAGTTCTTGAGATAATACTGGCCGGGGCAATTGCAATCGGGGCTTCCGATGTTCATATTGAGCCGGAAAAAGAAACAAGTAGGTTGCGCCTCCGCCTTGATGGTGTTCTTCAAGATGTAGCTCTTTTAGGGTCTGATATATATCACCTCTTGAATTCACGCATCAAACTTCTTTCTGGAATGAAACTGGTATCCAAAGTCGCTCAAGACGGACGCTTCAGCATTATGGAAGAAAATGAAGAAATAAACATCCGCACCTCACTTATTCCAGGTGCCTACGGTGAATCAATTGTCATGCGTATATTGGATCCAAAATCCATACAGGTTGAACTTGAAAGCATGGGTATTGAAAATTATCTCTTTTCCATAATAGAACAAGAAATAGCAAAACCAAATGGCCTTATATTGGTTACAGGACCAACTGGCTCTGGAAAAACTACAACTCTTTATGCATTTTTACGTAAAATATACTCATCTGAAATAAAAATCATCACCATTGAAGATCCAATTGAATATCACCTAGAGGGCATAACCCAAACCCAGACAGACTCAAAAAAGGGATACACATTTTTAGAGGGGCTACGTTCCGCCCTACGCCAAGATCCAGACGTGGTAATGGTTGGAGAAATCCGCGACACAGAAACCGCCAAGATTGCTGTGGAGTCCGCTCTTACTGGACACATGGTTTTTTCTACTCTCCACACCAATAATGCCGCTGGAGTTATCCCCAGGCTTATTGACCTTGAGGTCAATCCCAAAATTATGGTATCTGCTTTGTCTCTTTCAATTGCCCAACGTTTAGTCCGCAGGCTTTGTACTTTTTGTAAAAAAGAAAAAAATATTACAGAAGGAGATAGTAAAATTATAAAAACTATCCTAGACGGAATGGAAGAAGAAGGAAAAGATCTCCTAAAATATAATATAAACTCGAACACTCCCTTTAAGTTTTTTGAAGCGACTGGTTGTGAAAAATGCAACATGACAGGGTATAAAGGAAGAATTGGAATCTTTGAAGCCATTAGAACAGACGAGGCAATAGAAAAAATAATTCCACAAAATCCAAGCGAGCGCGAAATAAAAAGAGTGGCAAAAACACAAGGAATACTTTCCATGCGCCAAGATGGTATTGTAAAAGTTTTAAATGGAATTACCTCACTAGAAGAAGTAAAAAATGTTGTTGACTTAAATGAAGAATAAAAAGCACTAATCTCCAAACAATCCTTTCAGAGATAAACTCCGAAAGTAATAAATTCTCGAAGGATAGTTCCAGCAAACTAATAAAAGAGCCAAAACGTCCTACTCAAACTTATATAACCGATGGCTGATTGCTTAGAGATTAGTGCCCTCTAAAATAAAAAAGGGTTAAACCTCCTGTGTCAATTATACTATATTTAATATCGAGCAAGTGGTATAATGTGGATACCGTGTTGATAAGGTACTACAAGCATCATATCATATTATAAAATAAATGTCAAGCAAAAAAACCACAAAAACAAACAGCACAAAGGACGCCGTCACGGATGAATCCTTTTTAGATAAAGCCTTAAGACCCACACAGTGGGATGAATATGTTGGCCAGAAACACATAAAAGACAACGTAAAAATACTTCTGACAGCTGCAGGGGAACGTGGGCACATCCCTGAGCATATACTTTTTTATGGACCTCCAGGTTTGGGGAAAACAACTCTCGCTCATTTAATTGCCCATGAAACCGGTCGACAAATGAAGATAACTTCCGGCCCAGCAATTGAAAAAGTTGGAGATCTGGCTTCTATTCTTACAAATCTGTCTCCTGGAGATATTCTATTTGTAGACGAAATCCACCGTCTTAATAAAATGGTAGAAGAAATACTTTATCCAGCGATGGAGTCTGGTGTTTTAGATATCATTATTGGCAAAGGGCCCTCGGCTCGTACAATTCAGTTAGACCTGCCTCCTTTTACCTTAATCGCAGCCACAACTCGCGTTGCCCTTGTCTCCTCTCCTTTGCGCTCAAGATTTTCTGGAGGAGTTTTTAGGCTGGAGTTTTACACCGATGAAGAGATAGCACAAATCGTCCGCCGATCAAGCAAATTATTAAAAACAGAACTAGAAGAAGAAGCTCTAAAAGAAATAGCTCAAAGAAGCCGATTTACTCCCCGCACCGCAAATTATTTTTTAAAAAGATGTAGAGATTACGCACAAGTAAATAAAAAAAATTTAGATAAAGAAACCATAAAAGAAGCCTTAAACATTCTTGCAATTGACGAAATTGGATTAAATTCTTCTGACAGAAAATTTTTAGAAATTTTAATTGAAAAATTTCACGGAGGACCAGTCGGATTAAAAACAATCGCAGCTGCGATCTCAGAAGAAGAAGCAACACTAGAAGAAGTCATTGAGCCCTATTTGATCCAACTGGGTCTTTTAGAACGTACTGCGCGAGGACGCATGGCTACTTCCAAGGCATATGAACACTTAGGTTTTGATCTACCTGAAAATTTACAAAATAAGTTAATTTAAAAATACTGTAATTTATGCGCATATTGGGAATTGATCCTGGCTTCGAAAGATTAGGAATAGCCGTACTAGAAAAAAATAGGGGTGATAAAAAAGAAAAGGTGCTTTTTTCCGAGTGCTTCAAAACTTCCTCTAAATTGGAATTTTCTGAAAGACTGTCTTTAATCGGTGAAGAAATTAAAAAAATAATAAAAAAATATAAGCCAGAGATTCTTTCCATTGAGACCTTGTTCTTGACCACAAACCAAAAAACCGTAATGCGCGTAGCTGAAGCGCGTGGAGTTGCTGTTTATGAGTGTTCTGGCGCCTCGATGAAAATTTTTGAGGTCTCCCCGCCTCAGATAAAAATGACTATTGCTGGACACGGAAAGGCAGACAAAAAACAGGTTATGAAAATGGTAAAAATGCTAGTAAACATAGATAATTCAAAAACTTGCCTGACTGGCAGGCAGGAATCAGATGATGAATTAGATGCTATTGCCATAGCCTTGACTGCTTTTGCCTATTTGAAGGTTTAGTTTATCCACATATTCTATTGCCAACCATTAAGTATTTTGGTACAAAAGATGAAATCAAAAGATTTATTATAAATAATGGGTCGTTTTTAAAAATTTTTTAAAGTATTTAATATGGATTACAATGATGACGAGTTAATGGAGGAAAAAAGTTTTAGAGCAAGTGATACTGATGATATTGGTTTGGGTGATGACATAGATGATCCGTTAGGAGAAGACCTAGAGCCATTAGATGGGGTTGAGCTTGAAGATGATGATGAATACGATCCGGACAGTAATTTTCATTAAAATTAAAAATCCCCTTAACGGGGATTTTTAATTATATTTTGATTTTTAAAAATCTTTTCTTGCCTATTTTAAGAGTTAAGTCCTCTCCTATTTTAAAATTCACATCAAGAATATTTTTGTTTTCAACTAAATCGTGAACACCCTTTCCTAAAACAAGCCTCCTCCACTCGCCCTTCGAAGAAAGAATTTTATTCTTCACTAAAACATCCCCTAGTAATTCCCCTGCCCCACAGTTTATTTCTTCCTTTTCGTCTGGAATTTCTTTCTTTTGAAAAGTATTAATAAAATTCTTTTCAGCCTTACTTGCTTCGTTCCCCCCATAAAAAATTTTCACAATCTCTCTTGCTAAAATTATTTTAGCATCACGGGGATTGTTCTCTGCCATAATATTTTTTATTTCCTCTAGTGATAAATAAGTATTATTCACAAAAAGAACTTCAATCATTTCATCTTTTTGCGCCATTATCTGCCCAAACATATCATTGGGAACAGCATCCAAAAATACTCCCGTTCCTTTGCTTTTTGACATCAACTCCCCTGTTTTAGGATTTTCCATTAAGGTGACGGCCACAACAAACTTATTTTTATTTTTTAGTTTTTTCAAAAGAGTCCTGCCAGTGAGGGCGTTAAATATTTGATCTGTACCACATAATTCAACATCCACATTCATTGCCACTGAATCATATCCTTGCATTAGGGGGTACAAAAATTCATGAAGGTGAATTGGTTTTCCCTCACTTAATCTTTTTTGAAACATGTCACGTTCTATCATTTGTTGAACGGTAAAATTACTAGCCAGTCCAATTAGTTTTTCAAAATTAAGCCTTGATAACCATTTATGGTTGTATTTTATTTTAGGCGGATTTTTAAAATCACTAAAACCCATTAATGGCTTAACAAGCTTCTTCCATATTTTAATATTACGCAAAACATCCTTTCTTGATAGTTGCTTTCGTTTTGTGTCTAAACCTGACGGATCCCCAATTCTTGCTGTAAAATCACCAAAAAGCATAATAACCTCGTGGCCCAGTTTTCTAAATTTTTCTAAAAGGATAAGATTTTTTGCATGGCTCAAGTGTAAGGTTGGAGCAGTGGCATCAAAGCCAATATAAAAACGCATCTTCTGGCCACTCAATAATTTCTTCTTAAATTCATCTTTTGTAGGAAAAATCTCTTTTATTGTTCCCCTGTCTAAGACTTCATCTACTAATTTTTCGTCTATTATAACCTTCATCCCATGAATTATAACACCCCAAATGAAATTTAAGAAATTTCTTACAGAAGAAGATATTTTCTGCTATAATTCAAACCATGAATAAGGGGCTTAAAAACAAAAGGTTCGTTAAAAATTTAATTCTGTTTGGCACTGGAGTTTTTGTTTTTTTGGTTGGAATATTAATAATATGGATTTCCTCCTTCAAAATACCAGACTTCCGATCTTTTGAGGATAGAAAAGTCATAAATTCCACAAAATTATATGACCGTACTGGAAAAATTTTACTTTATGATATACACCAAGATGTTAAAAGGACAAACATTTCATTTGACCAAATGGGGTCAAACATTAAAAACGCAACTGTTGCCGTAGAAGATGCGGATTTTTACAATCACAAAGGCATAAGACTAACATCAATCTTCCGAGCAACAATTTGGGCAAAAATAACTGGGAAAAAAGTAACAGGTGGCTCGACGATAACCCAGCAATTAGTTAAAAACACCCTTCTAACATCAGAGAGGTCTATCGCCCGAAAATTAAAAGAGTGGGTACTGGCAATAAAAATAGACCAATCTATGCCAAAAGAAAAAATTTTGGAATACTATTTAAACGAAGCCCCATATGGTGGAAATGTTTATGGGATAGAAGAAGCATCAAAAACTTATTTCGATAAAAACGCGCAGGATATGACACTCGCAGAGGCGGCATACCTAGCAGCAATTCCTAAATCCCCGACAACGCTCTCCCCTTATGGAAAAAATAAAGACAAATTGGAGGATAGAAAAAATTTTGTATTATCTAGAATGCTAGAAGTTGGATTTATTACTAAGGAAGAATATGAAAAAGCTAAAAACGAAATAGTTTTGTTCCAGCCTCAGGCCATTGGAGGAATTAAGGCCCCACATTTTGTTTTTTTTATTAAGGATTATCTGGAACAAAAATATGGAGCAAATGTAGTAGAACAGGGTGGTTTAAGGGTTACAACAACCCTTGATTATGACTTACAGCAAAAAGGAGAACAAATTGTTAAAGAAGGGGCATTGCAAAACGAAAAAGACTGGAATGGAAGTAATGCCAGTCTAGTTGCAATCGACCCTAAAACTGGGCAAATTCTGACAATGATCGGATCACGTGACTATTTTGATAAAGAGATAGATGGAAATTACAATGTAACCACAGCACACAGACAACCAGGCTCCTCTTTTAAGCCATTTATTTATGCCACAGCTTTTAATAAAGGATTTACACCAGACTCTGTGCTTTTTGACCTTCCAACAGAATTCTCAACATCCTGTAATGTCTATGGACAAGCATTGCCGGGACGCAGTCAAAGTAGTTGTTATAAGCCAGAAAACTATGATAATAAACATCGCGGACCAATGAAACTAAGAGATGCTCTGGCTCAGTCCATAAACATACCAGCCGTAAAGCTCTTTTATTTAGTTGGACTACAAAATGCCTTAAAAATATCAGAAGATATGGGAATAAGCACACTAACTGATATAAGTAGATATGGACTAACGCTTGTTATTGGAGGTGGAGAAGTTTCTTTATTAGATATAACATCAGCTTACGGAGTATTTGCGAATAATGGGGTTAGAAACCCATACACTGGAATTTTAAAAATTGAAAACATGAACGGTAAAATATTAGAAGAATTTTCTCAAAAACCCAAAGAAATTTTACCAAAAAATACAGCACTAATCATATCAGATATATTATCTGACAATACGGCACGTACCCCAACCTTCGGCGCAAACTCTGTGCTAAACATAGAAGGAAAAAACGTGGCGGTTAAAACCGGAACGACAAACAGTAACAAGGATGCGTGGACCATAGGATATACCCCGTCTATTTCGGTAGGCGTTTGGGCAGGAAACAATGACAACAAGCCGATGAAAAAAGGAGGTTCGGGTGTTGCTGGACCTATTTGGAATAAATTTATGATCGAAGCCTTAAAAATTCTTCCGAGTGAAGATTTTGAGAAACCAAACCTGGAAATTGACCTTGAAAAAACGAAACCGGTCTTGCGTGGATTTTGGCAGGGAAATGAAAACTTTTTTATAGATAAGGTTTCTGGTAAATTAGCCACAGAAAACACCCCAAAGGAAACAAGGCAGGAAAAAATAATAACTAATGTACACTCAATTCTATATTGGATTGATAGAAAAGATATCTTAGGAGCACCTCCTTTAAATCCAGAAGATGACCCCCAATTTAACCATTGGGAAATTCCAGTACAAAATTGGTGGGAACAAAACAAAAATAAATATAACATAACCACACAAGCAGAAATACCTCAAACAACAGATGATGTCCACACAGATTTAAATAAACCTATAGTTTCCATAATTGAACCAAGCGCAACAAGTCTCTACGCGTCAGACCAAAAAATTCAACTTAAAATTCTCAGTTCTGGCCGTTTTCCCCTTCAAAAGTTAGATATTTTTGTAAACAACGTCTATTTAGGCACCTCTAACTATCCTTTTAATTTTTCTTTTATCCCGTCAGATTTAGACAACCTTTTGGCTAAAAATGAATTAAAAATAATAGCATACGACTCAGTCTACAATCGAGCAGAAATCACTTCGTTTTTTGAAGTACAATAAAAAAGGCTTACCTAATGTTTTTAGGCGACCTCTTTCCTAGGTTTTTTTTAAGTAAATAAAATATCTTTTCTTGTTTAAAAAAAATTTCATTTTTATAGATTGATTTTATGTTTAAATAAACAGTATTATTCCTTATCTTTATATCCTCAGTTTTTATTTGAATACCAACAACCTCAAATATCGCACTTTGAATGGATTCTTTCTTTAACTTTTCGGAAGAAATAAGATTTCCAAACTTAAAAAGGAGGTCTTTAATTTCAATCATAAAATTATCGATTCATTGGCATTATAAGATAGGTGAATGATTGATCAGAAACACCGGAAACTATAATTGGACGCGATGGTTCATTTAGTTTTATAGAAACGCTGTCTGTGTTTATTGATTGAAAACAATCAAAGAAATATTTATAATTAAAACTAAGATCAATGTCTTCCCCAGAAATGGCAGCATCTAGATATGTTTTATTCTCCCCTATCTCGTTATTCGACGAAGCCAGCTCAAATATTTTTTCTTTTGTTTTTATTGAAAGATTAACCTGATTAAATTTGTCAGAAAAAATATTTGATAGCTTGAGCGCATTTAATAAATCTTGCTTAAGAACAACAACCTCAGTTTTTGATTCTTTTGGAAGAATTTGACGATAGTCTGGAAAAATTCCATCTATAACTCGAGAAGTTAAATAAATATTTTCAGAAGAAAATGATATTTGGTTTTTGTTAAAACAAATCTTTATTTTTTGAGAATCCTCCCCAAGGACCCTTAATATTTCAGAAATATTTTTAAATGGAATAAGAATTCCAAAAATTTCCTTAATTCCTTTTACTTTAACCTTTTTTTCCGCCAACCTAAAAGAGTCCGTGGAGACAAAAACCAGACTATCTTCATTGGAGTACATAAAAACACTCGAAATTTCTGGCTTTATATCAGAAGTTGAGGAACTATAATATACCGACTTTATCCCGTCTATCAGTTTTTTCGTTTCAATTTCGAATGTTTCTCCAGAAACGGTTGGTATAGTTGGAAAATCATCACAAGGTTGACCTTTTATTTTGATAGAACTTTTTTTTGTTTTTATAGACAAATTACCATCTTCGCTTTTTAAAAAAATGTTTTCATTTTGAAAAATGTTTGAGAAAATTCCAGACAAAACAGACCCAGAAACAGCAACAATTCCTTCTTTTTCTATTTTCGCCGGAATTTCAACTTCAATACCAAGGCTCAGGTTTGTAGAACGAAGTTTTAATGTTTTTCCTGATGCAATAATAAGAACCGAGCCAAGGACAGGGAGAGATAAATTTTTACCGGTAATTCTTTCTGTTTGATTTATTGCATCTTTTATTTTTTTTAATTCA
>JAHJBA010000012.1 GCA_018813625.1 Patescibacteria group bacterium
CATGAGAGGGACGAAAGTCATGAATATCTAAATTTTATAAAAACCCAGATTGAAGAATGCTTGAAAGGAATTGTTAAAAGTTTTCTTCCCAAAATTATTATTGCCTATGAGCCGGTCTGGGCAATTGGTAGAAATGCTGTGCGTGAGGCAACACCAAAGGAATTTCTTGAGATAAGTATTTTTATAAGAAAAATTTTAAGTGATAAATTTGGAGCGAAGGCCATAGGAAAAACAATGGTAATTTATGGTGGATCGGTTAACCCAAAAAATACCGCTGATTTTTTAAAGGAAGGAGAGACGGATGGATTTTTGGTTGGCAGGGACAGTTTAGATCCGGAAAAGTTTGGAGAGATTATCAATATTACAGAAAATATTTAACGTTTCGTTATTTGAAATTTTTTCCCACTGCGCCCTTCCCCTTCGGGGTGGGACCCTCGCGGATAAAAAATTTCAAACAACTTCGCTTGATCTTAAAATGAAATCAATTAAAAATTTAAAAAACATAAAAGGAAAAACAGCGCTTGTTCGCGTGGATTTTAATGTTCCTATTAAAAACGGGAAGATCGAGGATGATTTTAGGATAAAAAAGGCGCTACCGACGATAAAATTTTTACAGAAAAAAGGCGTCAAGGTGATTTTGATTAGTCATATTGGGAAGGACGGTAAGCAGAGCCTAAAGCCGGTGGTAAATTATTTGAAAAAATTTATTAAAAAGGATATTGTCCTCTTTGAAAATATTCGTCGCCAGGAAGGTGAAACTAAAAATAGTTCCGAGTTTGCAAAAAAACTTTCAAAACTAGGGGAGATATATGTGAACGATGCTTTTTCTGTTTCTCATCGCAACCATGCCTCAATTGTTGGTCTGCCAAAGTATTTACCAAGTTATGCCGGCTTTCAATTGGAAGAAGAAGTTAAAAATCTTTCGAAAATAACTAAGAACAAAAAACATCCGTTTTTATTTATTTTAGGCGGGGCGAAGTTTTCCACTAAAATGCCTTTGATAAAGAAATATCTTAAACTTGCGGATCATATTTTTATTGGAGGTGCCCTGCTCAATGATTTTTTAAAAGCAAAGGGTTATGAAGTCGGCAAATCATTGGTTAGCGATACAAAAGGTATAAAAGAGATTTTAGGAAATCGAAAACTGATTTTGCCTGAAGATGTTATTGTAAGCCTGCCTGCCGGCAGGCATGGATCGGGGAATAAATTAATGAACAAAAAAATTAGCGAAATTAAAAAAAGTGAAATTATTTTAGATGTTGGTTCTAGCACAGAAAAAATACTTGCCCCTATTATCAAAAAATCCAAGCTTATTGTTTGGAACGGGCCACTTGGAAAATATGAAGAAGGTGGAGATAAGGCGACTAAAGCAATTTTAAAATTAGTTCTAGAATCAAAAAATCAAGTGGTGATCGGAGGAGGTGATATAGTTAATGTTTTGTCTAAGCTAAAAGCTAAAAACTATAAGCTAAAAGCTAATTTATTTGTTTCCACTGGTGGTGGAGCTACGCTAGACTTTCTTTCTAACGGAACTCTCCCTGGAATTAAAGCGCTTGGATGATTTTTTGGGCTACTTCTTTTGATTTTCCGCCTTGATATTCTTTAGTTGGAAACATAGGTAACTTATCATCAAAATAACGCGGGAAAAGGTGTATATGAAAATGCGGGACATCTTTTCCTACAATGGAAAGTTGCACATAATCACACTCGAGGGCTTTTTTTATCGCAATTATTAATTTTTTCGCCAATTTAAAAATATTAGAAACAGTTTCATCATCAGCTTCTTGTATCCAAACAATATGCTGTTTAGGGATAATCAAAAGGTGCCCATCGGAGACTGGCTTGATATCAAGAAAAGCAAAAAAATCTTTATCTTCGTAAACCTTATCGCAGGGTATTTCTCCTTTTATAATCTTACAAAAAATACAGCTTGCCCCGTTTGAATTTTCATCTTTATTATTTTTATTCATATATGATTTTTTTGTTTCAAATACCTAGAAGAATAAATATCAAAAAATTCTTGCAGGGTTTTCTATTTTCTGATTATATCAAAGATTTTTACAAAAAAAACGTCATACTAAGTATGACGTTTTTGGTTTATTTAAAAAAGAATGTTTTTTCGGTTAATGCAACCGGGTCGTTGTTTTTGAAACGTACCCTGAAGGAAAATTTTTCCTTGCTCTTTTTCTTTTCTGCGCCCGGTCCCAGCACTTTATATCCAGTACATTCATAATAGTCTTCTTTTATATCTATTATTTTTATAACCTTAAAAGGCCTTATCCTTTTAACTTTTTCTCTGTTTTTCCACCTCTTCTCGTTTACAGGAGTGCTTTCCACGCCTATTTCTCTTGAGAGAACAAAAACATCTCCTTTTTCTGGGACCTTTGTGCCCCATGGTACTGGAACCACTTTTTTTCCTCTTTTCATAATCTGATAGTTTTATTTGTTTGACAAAAAAGAATCTTATTCCCTTATATTTTATTACATTTTTATAGATCTGTCAAGGATGCAAATTCTCAAATATGTTATACTCTCTGAATGCAAAAATATTCAGAACTTCTGCGCATATTGCTTGAAAAAAGAGGAATAACTGACTCGAAGGATGCCGAGATTTTTTTGAATCCTGACTATGAGAGCGATTTTCATGATCCGTTTTTAATGCGCGACATGGAAAAAGCCTGTGTTCGGATTTTTGAGGCCATAGAGGCGGAAGAAAAGATTGTTATTTATGCAGACTATGATTCAGACGGAATTCCTGGAGCTGTGATTTTGGATGATTTGTTTAAAAAAATTAACTACGAAAATTATAAAGTTTATATTCCTCAGAGAAATTCTGAGGGCTATGGCCTGAATCTTTTATCTGTTAAACAGTTTGTCGAAGATGGGGTGAAACTGTTAATAACCGTTGATTTAGGGATAACTGCTGTAGCAGAAGTTGCGCAACTAGAGGTTGATGGCATTGATGTGATTATTACAGATCACCATTTACCCAAAGAAG
>JAHJBA010000013.1 GCA_018813625.1 Patescibacteria group bacterium
ATAAACATGCGCATCCTAATACCAATTCAAGTCGTGTACATAAAAAAAACAGCAACTTTTGTTTATTTTTAGACAAAATCCTGATATAAAAGTGACTGTTAACGCAACACTAGTGACGTGAACGTTAGCCGAAATACATTTTTACTATCCCCTTTTTGCCACTCCGCTTTTCTGATTTTTTAAGGAGGGGCGAATTGATTCTTTTTTTATAAGGGGGGGGCTGTCTGGCTATCGCCAGCCAGTAAGGTGTTTTCTCCGCTCTCTTCGCTCGCTCCGAAAACGCTTTAATTTAACGAATGCCACATGCTGGCGCATAAGCCTTTCGTATAGCTGACTCAAGCTGCAATCTATACTGCTCATTCTCACTTGAATAAACATACAATTGATTGTCAAGGCAGCCATTTCTTATCCAGCATTGTTTTCGATCATGATTTCGCAAACGATCATTTACACTTTCAGTCTGTCCGACATCAATAACCTGTCGTTGAGCATTTATCAAAAGATAAACACACCCAAAATCGTTTTTAAAGCCGAGGTTATGGTTATATGGCCCTTGGAACTGGTGATTCAATACCTCCATAAAAGTAAAATTAAGAATTAACAGCTCCTATTTTAATAACCGCCAACCAGCCTGTCAAGAAAAAATACACTAAATACAGTTTGACCAAATAAGACGAATTTGATACAATCCAAACATCCTCAATGAAAACACCTATGTCGTCAGTACAAAATAAAATTCTGGCATTACTTCGTGACCAAGGCTCCGTACCTTTGAAATACCGAGAAATTGGACGTCGTATTGGCGAACAATATCCACAAACAGTGAAACACCACATTGAAATTTTAAAAGACAAGCAGCTTATTCAAGAAAAAAACGGCTTGTTAGTCCTAAACAAAAAAGATCTCACAAGTGAGACTTTTCTAAATCTTCCTTTTTATGGCATAGCAAATTGTGGTCCAGCTACAGCTTTTGCAGAAGATCGGATCGAAGGATTCATCAAAATATCAAAAAACGCTTTCCCCAAGGGAAACATTAAAGATTTTTACTTAATTCAAGCCTCTGGCAACTCAATGAACATAGCACAAGTAGGGCAAAGCAAAAAAAACATTGAAGACGGCGACATTGTTATTGTAAACGCAAAAGAACAGAGCCCACAAAATGGTGATTATATTGTTTCCATAATAGATGGCTGTGCAAATATCAAGAAATTTAGCTATAATCCAAATGATGAACAGGTCGTTTTAATTTCAGAATCCACCGATAAATATTTCCCAATAGTACTTCACGAAAATGATAATCTAAATATTGCAGGAAAAATTATCGATGTCTTAAAAATTTCTAATTAAAATATTATGGCAAACGAAAGAAAAACCGAAATAATCACAAGAAATCACTTTTCCGGATTTTTGGATTCTATTTATATTGAAGAACAACGCTCTGATAATCCAAAAATTGATAAGTTGTTAAAAACCGCCTCAAAAAAAGGCGGAGGAAAAGGTTACCCTGAATTTATTATTAGTTACAAAACTAATCCTGATTTATTGATTGTTATTGAATGTAAGGCAGATATAACCAAACATGAAAGCAAAGATCGTGATAAATATGCCGATTTTTCGGTTGATGGTGCTTTGCTTTATGCTTCTTATTTATCTAAAGGTTTTGATGTTTTAGCAATCGCAGTTAGTGGAGAAACAAAACAATCATTAAAAATCTCCCATTTCTTGCATTTGAGGGATGAAAAAAAAGCGACTCCAATTTTTGGGGACATGTTCTTATCTGCGGAAGATTATTTAAATGGATATTTAAAGAGTCCTGAGAAATTTAGACAAGACTATAATTCCTTATTGGATTTCACAAAACAGCTTAATGACAAACTGCACACTTACAAAATTCTTGAAAGTCAAAGAAGTTTGCTTATTAGCTCAATTTTAATTGCTTTGGAAAATCCAGCATTCAAAAGATCTTATGCTTCACACAAAAAACCGGAAAATCTTGCAGCTTCACTTATCCAAACTGTTTCTGACGAACTGGAAAATGCAAATATCACAGGTAAAAAACTTGAAAACCTAAACACTCAATTTAGTTTTATTAAAACAGACACTTCATTATCAAAAAAAGAAAATGTTTTGAAAGAAATTATTGATGAGATTGACGAAAACATCAATGCATTTATTAAAACTCATAAATATTTTGATGTGTTAGGTCAACTTTATATTGAATTTTTAAGATACGCTAATAGTGACAAAGGTCTTGGCATTGTATTAACTCCACCACACATTACGGAATTTTTTGCCGACCTAGCCCAAGTTAATAAAAACTCTATTGCTTACGACAACTGTACTGGAACAGGAGGATTTTTAATTAGTGCAATGAAAAAAATGATCTCTGATGCCAAAGGCGACGAAGAAAAAATCAAAGAAATTAAAGCAATGCAGCTTATTGGCACCGAATATCAATCACATATTTTTGCTTTGGCAGTTTCAAATATGTATATCCACCAAGACGGGAAAACAAATATTATTAACGGCAGTTGTTTTGATGAAGAAGTTATTGAAGAAGTAAAAGCAAAAAAGCCGACAGTCGGGTTTTTGAATCCACCTTACAAATCAAACAAAAAAACCGATACTGATGAATTGGAATTCATTTTGAACAATTTGGAGTGTTTAGTCGACGGCGGGACTTGTGTTGCGATTGTGCCAATGCAAAGCGCCTTAGCAACAAGTGGTAAAGTTTTGGAATTGAAAAAAAAACTCCTTGGAAAACACACACTACAAGCGGTTTTATCAATGCCAGACGAATTATTCTTTAATTCCAAGGTAGGCGTTGTTTCATGTGTTATGGTTTTTACAGCACATAAACCGCACCCAAATCATAAAGAAACATATTTTGGTTATTATAAAGACGACGGTTTTGTAAAAAGAAAAAACAAAGGAAGAATTGACGCTTATGGAAAATGGCAAGAAATTAAAGAAAAATGGCTTACCAATTTTGAAAATAGAAAAAATGAGGCTGGTTTTAGTGTTAATCAAATAGTTACTGCTGACATGGAGTGGGCAGCGGAGACATACATGGAAACCGATTATTCAAATTTGAAAGATGAAAATTTTGAAGACACTATTTTAAACTATGTAACTTTTTTACATAGCAATAAACTTTTAGATAAAACTCAGAATTATGGCAATGAATAACTTAGTAAAAGTATCGGATTTATTTGATGTCATTTATGGCGTTAATTTAGAATTGGTAAATTTAATACAATGTAAAAGTACCAATAAAAACTCTGTGCCTTTTGTTTCTCGTACAGAAAAGAATAATGGCGTTTCTGCTTATGTTGAAATGGAGTTAGATGTTGAACCAAATCCAGCGCATACACTATCTGTTGCTGGCGGAGGATCCGTTTTGTCTACCTTTTATCAACCACTTCCTTATTATAGTGGTCGTGACTTGTATATTCTCGTTCCTAAAAGGAAAATGAGTGTTATGGAAATGCTTTTTTATGCAAAGTGTATTAGTGCAAATAAATACAAGTATAACTATGGAAGACAAGCTAATAAGACACTCAAAAACATTTTACTCCCATTTCAAATTTCTGAAGAATTAAAAACCAGACTAAATATTTATCATAAAGAATTAGAAAAAAGCATTTCCAGAAAACCTTTAATTGATAAAAAAATAAAATTAGAAACTGAAAAATGGGAAGATTTTATTGTTGGGAAATTATTTAAAGTTACCTTGGGTTCACCTATTCATGGTCTTGAAATTGAGGAAATAGTTGCCGACAAAAGCAATAAAAACATACCTTATGTTACAAGAACAGCAACAAATAATGGAGTTGAGTTATTTGTAGAAAACAATATTTTTATTGAAGAAAAAATTAATTCTAAAAATTGCATTACTATTGGAGCAGAAGGATTTAAGGCATTTTTTCAACCTTTAAATTTTATCAATGGAAATAAGATAAACATAATTAGACATGGCAAATTGAATAAATATATAGCCTTATTTATAAACACCTTACTAAATTTAGAAATCGAAAAGAAATTTAATTACGGAAGAGGTGCTACGAAAGAAAGAATAAGTCAGTTAAAATTAAAATTACCAGTAAATAACGGAAATCCCGATTTTGAGTATATGGAGAATTACATTAAGTCCTTACCCTATTCATCAAATTTAGCTTAAAATCATCAATCAATAATGAAAAATACGACGCAACAAATCATAACTATTTTAAAATCAGACAATTTTACTAAGCTTTATGAATTAAAAGCAAAAGTTGACGAGTCGGGCTGGAATACAAAAGAATATCAAGAAGTCAGCTTTACCGAAGCCTTTAGTGAAATTGAAAACATCAAAGATATTTTAATTCAGGCTATAGAGAGTAAAAATAATTTATTCGAAAATGCAACCTCATTTCAAGAAAGACAAAACATTCACGGATTCATCAATAACCTAAATTCATACATCACTAATATAAAAAATGGTAGCGACCAAGTTAATAACTTTATACAGTTTGTTCAGCAGCTTAAAGAAATTACGAGGAAGATAGGAATAGAATTAAACATTCAAGGATACCCTGCCTATCAAGAAAAGCTTAAACAGCTAAACTACCTGAAAAGTAAATATGAAGATTTGATATCAAAGCTTAATAAGGCCGAAGAATTAAAAAAGAGTTCAGAGGAGGTATTAAAAAGCATCCAAGACAAACAAGAAAAAATCAAACAAACTACGGAAAATATCGAAGCTAATAACACAAAAATTACCTCAATCAAAGAGGATATTGAAAAGCGCCATGAGAATATAAAAACAATCAACACAAACATTACAGAGTACAAAGCTGCAGCGGAACAAAATGAAGCAGCAATAAAAACTTTCTTTAGCGAGATTGATGAATACGAAAAAGAAATTAAAAATGGACTAGAAAAAATCACAGAAACAATCAAAACAAGTAAAGAAAAAATGGACAGCAACATAAAGCAACATGCTGAAAAAACAGAGGATATATTGAATCAAAACAAGACCCTACAAGATCAAATCCTCGATATCCTCGGCAAATCCATAGGTACAAACCTATACCTTTCATTCAAAGAGAAAGCCAAATGGATGAAATACCAAGCTGTCTTTTGGTTGATCCTATTAGGTTTAAGTATATGGTTTTTGAGTAGCACTGGAGCTCACATATTCCAAGAATTAAAACCATTCTTTGAAAACGGCAAAATAACGGACCTTACATTAACTTTTTATCTCAGACTAACATTAATTTTCCCTGCAATTTATGCAGTTTACTTTTGTGCACACCAATTTCAAGTTACAAGCAAATTACTAGAAGAGTATGATTTTAAATCTTCTGTTGCTGTTGCTCTGCATCATTTTAAGGAATTAGTAGAAAAATCTAAGGAAAATGACAAAACTCAATCCTTCCTAACCGAATCCATACATAAAATCTTTGAATCTCCAACAGAGAAAGTATTTGGCAAAAAGGCAAAAGAAAAAGACATAGAAAATAAGGCAAAAGATATTGTTTCAAGCGTAGTAGATATTGCAGGACAAATACTACCTAGAGATAAATAGGAGTTTTGGCTCGGGCAATTCACCCCCGACCCAGTATGAGAGAATTATCTCGGACTTTTTGGTAAAGTCTATGGAGGTGGTATGACATTTCACGCCCTTGCCCTGTCACTCATCGTAAGATGAAAACGACTCATGAGGGATTGTAGCATACCGCCTCCGGTGCTTCGGA
>JAHJBA010000014.1 GCA_018813625.1 Patescibacteria group bacterium
ATTTTTTTTAAAATATTTTTTCATTTTTTATTTTCACTTGTCCCGTACTGAGCTTTGCTCTAGTGTCGGGATTATTCTATCCAATTATATAAATTTTCCGAAAGAGTAATACTATAGTCCCCCGAACCTTGATTCCAATAAACCGTCGAAAGAATTTTTATTTCATTATCCGAACCCAAAACCGCCTCAGCTTGTATCTTACGAGAAAATCCTGAATCTCCCCCAGAGATATAATTATATCCGGCAATGGGATCGTATTTTAATCTATCGCATTTTGCTTCTTGACAGGCATTTAAAGCAATTTCTGTAATTGATGAACCTGCCAGACCTTGGCTGTCAAAATAACAGCCAGAGCCATTATCACATGAAGCTAGGATGAGTTTGTTCTTAAATTCTCCCCAAGCTTCTGACGAGGTTGTTAGGGGGGAAAGGGCAAAAGTATCGCGCATATTTCTCATATATTCAATCCCCTCTTGCGCTAAATAGGAAGCAATCATTTTTCTCTTAGCGTAATTTGCGTCAGAAACTCCCTGCCCTAAAACAACCATGATAGACAAAATTGATATGGAAAAGATTGAAACAGCCACAAGTGTCTCAACCAGAGTAAAACCCTTATTTTTTTGTCTTAAAAATTTGATCATGGTATTTTCTTTTCCTCTGGCAGACTCGGAAGAGCTGGTAAAGAAGGAATAACTGGTGGAGGAACAGGCGAAGCCCCTATGTCCAATAATCTCTGAGAAACTGATGTCTGCAAAGAAAATGGAGTATCTCCCTTAGGCGACTCTATACGTCCCGCCAAGCCTATAATAATAAGGGGTTGCTGATCATCCCCTGCCTCTGCCCCAACCACAGTGAAAGTACCAGAATCTATAATAATCCTATCTGAGGTCAATTCAACATATGTTTCATCGGGCTCATATGGAGCTTCTGTTGATCTAAAGACACCATCCTCAGAAATATAATAAACCCACCGTTCTCCCAGAGAAGTTTCAAAAGCTATTCCAAACCCTCCCCCATCTGAGCAACTTCTTGGGGTATCTATAGCAGTAAAATTATCATCATCTATGCAGTGATAATTATATCCGGTTCTTAAATTTCTAGACATATCTTCCATAATGAAACTTAAATTGTCCATTATTGATCGCACATCTTGAGATTTTCTGTGAATTAAATTAGCATTCAAAAGCGATCCCATGCCAAACATGATAACCACCAAAAAAACAGAAATTGCTATCATCATTTCTATGATTGTAAACCCGGCATTTCGCTTACTATTTATTTTGGAAAATTTCTTTTTCATTTTTATTCAATTGGCTCATTGGGAAGAGCGGGAGGGGTAGTAAAAGGCTGGTCTGATCCTTGTAATATCTCCACTCTGCCAGAGGTATATAATTTAATTCTCGCACTGACAGTCTGTGGTGAAGTAACGGTAATTTGAGCATAAGAAACATCTTCCAATAATAAACCACCAGACTCAATAATCGCTCCAGAGTTAGGCCTGGTGAAAGTTAGAGTTAAGTCATTTTTTGGATCCGATGTCCCGTCTTGATAAAAAACTCTCAGCTCAGATACCTTATTCCCTTTTGTTATTCTTATTTCATCTAAACATTCTCCACTTTCAGATGTGATGGGCGGAGTACAAGAAGAGCTGTCATAAGATTTTAGGTTGTCTAAATCAGTAAAATAAATGAAGCTGGAAGAAGTAGTAAGATCAAAATAAATACCATAAGATGGCTTCCATTGATTTACTAGCGGAGTTTGAACTGGTAATTTTCCAGACATGGCATCTTTTTGTGCTTGAACTATTTTCAAGGCAATGTCATTCGCTAAATTATTTATATCAACTTTTGATTGAAACTTTCCATAGTTAAAAAGAACAACGGCGGACATTATTGAAAAAATACTCAGAACAACAATGAGTTCAACATAGGTCATTCCCCTATTCAGCTTATAGCTTTTAGCTTTTAGTTTTTTAGATTTTGATTTAAAGAAAAAATAAGCCATTTTAATTTTAAATTAAAAACCAATTGGAAAAAGATGCAATTCAAACAAAAACGATATTATCGCACCAAAGACTAAAAATGGCGCAAAAGGAATCTCGCTTTTCATACCGTGTTTTTTGGAAAAAAGAATAAGCAAGAGGCCAATTACCGCACCGGACCAGAAAGCCACAACCATTCCGGAAAGCACTCGAGAAAGACCGAGGAGCCATCCCAGCCCTAAGGAAAGTTTCGCATCCCCAAGCCCCATCCAGGTACCTTTGGAAACTAGCCAAAGAATAGCAAATGGCGAGGCAACGATGATTCCAGATAAAAATTCTAATATTGAAGGAATATGTGGATCAAAGCCAAAACCAGAAAAGATAAACATCCCAGCAAATGCAAGAATTCCAAAAACTAAAACGAGTATATCGGGAATAATTTTATGCCTCAAGTCATATACTGCGATAACTACAAGCAGAGAAAGCATCGTCGCATAAAATGCCATAGTTATAGTAAATATAAAAGTGTTCGTATAAAAAACATCTTGAAATTTCAGAAAGAGTCCCATAAAAAGAACTCCGGTTATAAATTCCACCAAGGGATATTGTTTTGAAATTTTTGATCTACATTTCAGGCATCTTCCTTTTATAGCAATGAAACTGACTATTGGTATAAGTTCATGCCACTTTAGTTTATTCTGGCAAGTCATACATCCGCTCCTTCCACCGAAGGACTTTTGTGTACCGTATCTTAAAATAACGACATTTAAAAAGCTTCCTATAATAGTGCCAAATACAAAGAAAATGATTGCGAGAATCGATGTCATAAAAAATTGATTAATTATTAATTTAACTAATTATATCATCCCGTACGAAAATTACCATCAAATATATAGATATTTACCATATGTATGGCTTAGTATTACGAAAAGCAAACAAGGTTAATTTTCTTACGGGACAAGTATCCAAACAAAACAAAACCACCCTGAGTTTATCGAAGGGTGGTTTTGTAAAAGAAATTCAAGAAATATATCTATATTGGAACACACTCAGTTAAAGTACCTTCGCTGTTTGATCCTTCTCCAGAAAATCCAGTACTATCAACACAAAAAACGGTACCGTCGTTTAATTCAACTTCAGTTGCCCATGCAGTTTCGTTCGCCAAACATTTCGGGGCTTTAGGAGTCTGTTTTTCAACAGCACTCATAAGAGATGCTAAATCAACGGTACATAAATCTGTTGGGTAATTTCCACTTGAATCAAGGGAAAGTTCTGCTTGTGCTCTCATTGAAGTCATACTTGCCTTAGCGGCGGCATCTTTTCCTTTTGTTCTTGCGCTGTTAAGAGAGGCCAAAACAACTGATGCCAAGATGCCGATGATGGCAACGACAACCAAAAGTTCAATCAATGTAAAACCTTTATTTTTCATAACTTTTATTTAAATTAATAATTAATAATTCAGCCTAAGCTGATTTCGACTTTCTTTTTAATGTGTTCATTATAACATTAAGAATAAAAAGGATATCCACAGGCATTAGGTTCTAGGTTCTAGGTTCTAACAACTAGTCCTTAGTCCCTAACTAATACCTCCTGCCATATCATAAATCGGCATAAGGACGGAAACCAAGAGGATTCCAACCCCCAAGCCCAGAACCACAATCATTATCGGCTCAATTAATCCTACTAACGTATCAACCGCATCGTCGACTTCACGCTTGTAAAAATCAGCTAAAGTTTTTAAAATTGAACCTAATGAACCGGTTTCTTCCCCAACTTTCACCATCTGCACTAAAATTGAGGGTATTTCTGGATGCTTTTCAAGGGCAGCAGAAAATGCTAAGCCAGATTTTACTCCCTCTGCCGAATCCTTTAATATATCTTTATATATTCTACTGCCGACAACTTCAGAAGTAATATCAATTGCCCGCACTATTGGAATTCCGGAGGTTAACATTGTGTCCATATTATCGGCGATTCTTGAGAGATAAAGTTTTTTATAAAGAGTACCAATAACTGGAATCGAGAGACGCATTCTGTCTAAATAAGCCTTGCCTCTTTCGGTTGAAGAAAGCCTCCAAAACCATAGACCCAAAAGTACTAAGAAAATAAGGACTATGAAACCATAATTTACGAAAAAATTCGAAGCCGCAATAACAATTTTTGTATAAAAAGGAACGGCTTGTCCAGAATCTAAAATAATAGCAGACAGCTTTGGAATAACAACAACAAACATAAGCCCCATGACAACAAAAAAAGTAAGAATAACAAATACAGGATAAATAAGTGCATTCCTTGTTTTTGAAGTAAGGGCATATTGACGGTCCAAATAATCTGCCAAGTGTGCAAAGGTTTGATTTAATTTTCCAGTTTCTTCTCCGGCTTTGACCATATTTACATAAAATTCCGAAAACACATCAGGGTGCTTGGAAAGCGCTCCAGAAATTGAAATACCAGCTTGTAAATCATCTGAAATCTGAACTAATTTATTTGCCAAAATCTTGTTTTCAGCATTGGCTGCCAACATGGTAAAAGCCTTGAGGGCAGAAACCTGCGCCTCGAATAAAGTTGAGATCTGACGAGAAAGGATAACAACATCTCTCATTGGCACTTTATTAAATAGGGAAAGCTTAAAAACTGATTTTCCTTCTTCCTCACCTTTTATGGAAACAATAATAAGCCCCCTGCGCTGAAGTCCACTTACTGCAAGATCTCGATTTGGAGCATCTATTTCCCCTTCCTTGCTCGCCCCCTTGTCATCTACTGCTTTATACTTGAATAACATAATTTATAATTTTTAATTCGTAATTATTAATTGAATCACATCAGGCGTTCAAGCCCCTTAGGATTAAGCGAATATTGATAAGCACTTTCTATTGTAATTTCCCCAGCTCGCACGAGCTCCAACAAAGACCTGTTTAAGTCTATCATTCCAGACTCTGTTCCTGTCTCTATTACCACATCTATCTCATGAGTTCTTTTTTCTCTAATCAAATTAGAAACTGCGTTATTATTAAGAAGAAGTTCATAAGCAGGAACGAGCCCGCCAGCAATCCTCGGAATAAGTCTTTGGGAAAATATCCCAATAAGACTAGAGGCAAGCTGAACCCTAATTTGATCCTGTTGCCCAGCAGGGAAAGAATCTATTATTCTATCTATGGTCTGCGAAGCATTATTGGTATGCAAGGTCGAAAGAACCAGATGTCCCGTTTCAGCGGCGGTTACAGCTGTTGAAATTGTTTCAGGTGTACGCATTTCTCCGATCATTATGACATTAACATCTTCTCTAAAAGCAGACTTAAGTGCAATATGAAAATCTTCTGTATCAATACCGACTTCTCGTTGATCAATTATGGATTTGTTCGGCGTATGCATGTGCTCTATTGGATCTTCAATGGTAATTATATGACGCGCCTGCTCATTATTAATCAAACTAATCATAGAAGCTATGGTTGTAGACTTTCCTTGTCCCACCGGCCCAACTACTAAAAAAAATCCTTGCTTCCTGCGGGCTAGTTCTGCGATGACTGGAGGTAAATTCAACTCAGTCAATGGTCTTACTTTAGGAATTAATCTAAGCGCTATGCTTATCAGGCCTTTTTGAAAAAAAGCATTGCAACGAAGCCTCGCTTCTCCTTTAAAATCATAAGAAAAATCTATTTCTCGACTTTCCATAAACCGTTCAACCTTTTTTCCATCCAGCATTTCTTTTAAAATGCCAACCATATCTTCCTTTGTGAATATTGGATGCTTAACTAAAAAAATAAGCTCCCCCGAAACACGGATAGCTGGTACTCGTCCTGCACCCAAATGCAAATCGGATCCATTTTCTCTTATAACGGTTAAAATAAGTTCTTCAAGCTCTTTTTTGTAATCCATTCTGTAAGAATTAATTATTAATTTCTAAAAACTATTATCTAGCTAAAATTTCCCCAACTTTTTCTAGCACTTCAGTTGGTGTAGAATTTGCTTTAACTATATAGCCAACTGCCCCAAGACTTTCACCCATATCAATATCGGACTGCTGACCCTTATTAGATAATATTATTTTAACAGAATTTTCTGACAACTTTTCTTCATTTATCTTTTGCAACATTTCAAAACCAGTCATTTCAGGCATAATGATGTCCATTAGAATAACATCCGGATTTATGCCACTATGAAGTTTTTCCAGAGCCTCCTTTCCACTTGAAGCTGAGTAAACTTCGAAGCCCTTCTGGTTAAATTTCAAGGAATACATATCCAACAAAAAACTATCATCATCAACTATTAAAATTTTTTTCTTTTTTTCCAACATATGTTTATTTACGATTATATAATAAAACGACTTTTAAAGTACTTTTTAAGAAAACCTATATTTACATTATATCAATACCCATGAACTGTCGCAAGAAGATTAAAATAGAGAAAAATCAGTCATTTTCATTGCCAAAATTATAAACCTCTGTGAATGGAATAATGCCATCTACCGCTTTTAACATTGCATCTTCCTTCATCAAAAGCATTCCGTGTTTACGAGCGACCCTGTAAATTTCAGAATCAACCGGATTTTTTAAGATTACCTCCTGCATTTCATTATCCACTTTAAACATTTCAAAAACAGCAATCCTTCCCCTTGTCCCAGAAGGACACTCTGAAGAAGGAATAGTGTCGTACATTTCATTTTTTACTTCTACTTCTTTTTTAAATTCTTCTGGTAAATCTTTCATCTGGTCTTCAATTTGTTTTTTTATACTGGAATCAAGCGGTATAAGATTCCTTGACGAAGGACAAGTCATCCTGGCCAATCTTTGTGCAACTGAAAGAATCAGAGTTGGAGCAATTAAATATGGATCGACTCCCATGTCGACAAGACGAGGCACGGCTCCAATGGCATTGTTTGTGTGCAATGTCGACAAAACAAGGTGGCCGGTCAAGGCAGCTTGAATGGCAAGCTGAGCTGTTTCTTTATCTCTAATTTCCCCAACCATTATTATATCTGGGTCCTGACGAAGAATCGACCTTAGTCCAGACGCAAAAGTATAACCAATTTCCGGCATCATTTGAGACTGATTTATATCTGGTATGTGATACTCCACAGGATCCTCTAACGAAACAATATTGCTTTTTTCTTTGTCCAACTCATTAAGCATTGAATAAAGAGTGGTGGATTTTCCCGACCCTGTCGGGCCTGTTATTAAAATAAGACCATATGGTTTTGAGATTGCTTCCCTAACCATTTCTAAATTTCTTTTTGATAATCCTAACTGATCGAGTGGTTTAACCCCTTTTTCAGAATCGAGAATACGCATCACAACTTTCTCCCCGTAATAGGCTGGCATGGTTGAAACACGAAAATCTATTTTACGTCCGTCAATGTTCGCACTAAAAGACCCGTCTTGTGGTTTTCTTTTTTCATCTAGTCTCAATCTTGCAAGAATTTTTATGCGCGCCACTATTCCACTGTAAACATTAGGTGGCAAAACAATTGTAGTGTGAAGCGATCCATCTACACGATAACGAACTTTTACTTTTTCCCCAGTAAACTCTATGTGTATATCTGACGCATTTCCCTCTATAGCATTACGAAGTATGACAGCAACAATCTTAATAACAGGAGCATCTTCTACGATCTTTGCTTCCTCGCCGGGCTTTACTGCTTTTATATCTTTGCTCAACCTTGTGGCCTCATCAGAAATTTTTGAATCTGACAAGTCTTCATTTAATTCCTCAAGCGCCTCTCCCATCTGTCCCGAAATCCCTTTATAATTTTCCATTACATCAATATAATTCCCTTTAGAAATAAGAAATATTTTAAAAGGAATACCAAGTTTTGCAGAAATAAATTGCAGGGCATCCATGGCCTGAATGTTCTCGGGATTGGTCATTCCAACTTCTAAAACCCCATCTCTTAGATCCAATGGGACAAAACCATAGTGGGTAGCCGAATCTTCTGAAATATATTTAAGAACGTCAAAAGGAACTGCTTTCGCGTTTACCTTCTTGGTTGGTATCTGGAAATATTCTCCTTTAATTTCCAAAATAACATCCTCAGAGACCCTTGATTCTTTTAACGCCTCATCAACATCGCCGTTATATTTATCTTTTGCGCGATTTTTTATTTCACCTATTTGAGTCTCATTTATTATTCCCCTTTTTGCTAATTCTTCTAAGAAGCTCATCCCGTTAGAAACAGGTCGCGGTCAATAATAATTTTATTTCTTTTCCCGTCATAACCTGCGACCGCGGTTTCTAACGGGACTCATATCTAAATTAATTTGGCGGTAACATCAAATCATCTATGATCGACTGAGTGGTCGGGGGATTTGTTTCTGTGTTTGTATTTGTGTCTGTGTCTGTGTCTGTGTCTGTGTCTGTGTCTGTGTCTGTGGTTAAAGATGTATTTATGGAATTTACAACAGTAGCTGTAATATCGCTCCCAATGGGGGCAAAAGGATTCGGCCTGCCTTCATTCCCGTCGGAAATAAGTATAATACTGGAATCACGTAAACTAACAAACGCTGGGTCAGAAAAGATAGAGTCATCTAATTTTATATTTTTAACATTCAAAAGAATAGAAAGAAAATCTTTGCCAATTTCAGAATTTTGATCTATCGCCGAGTTGGCTGGCAAGACAGAGCTTCCAGAAGTGGAAACCAAAGAAGCCTCATCTGGAGCTTTTTTAAAAAAGAAGAAATATGCAAGAATTAAAATCGCTACAATTATTAAAAATAATATTATGTTTTTTATTTTGGAAAACATTTTAATTTTTTAGCCAATAAGTTTTAATTTTAATCCCATATTTATATACTCCCGAAGACGCACCCTGCGCAGTTGCCACACTAGAATCAAATTGAATCGAAGACACATCCACAACCCTAAGGTTATTTTCAAGATCTCTCATAAAATTAACAAAATTGCCATAACTCCCCTGTGTTGAAAATTCCAAATCCCATGTACCATAATCCTTATTTAGTTGTTTAGTTACAGAAGCACTTTGGGCCGTTTGTGTAACAGTTCCAGTTGTGTCAGTCTTGCTTATAGGATTATATTTTACATCTTTTAAGACCATACCATAAGGAGAAGCGATCTTTTCTATCTCAAGAATCAAACGAATATTGTCCACGTTGTCAGGCAAAAACTTTTCGAGCTTTGATAAACTCTCTGGATCAAGTGAATTATATTTCTGGGTCAGATTATCACGTTCTATTTCAAGTGCTTTGGAATTAGCAAGCGCTTCGTTGTAAGATGCTACCTGGGATTTAATCAAGGAAACTTCTTCGTAAAACGGACTAGTAAACATGAAAAACCCTACTAAGGCAATTCCTATTAAAATGACTGGTGTGACGAATCTAAACATAATTAACTTCCTGCCTCAGCAGTTAAGAGCGTTTGCTTGTAATCCACAAAACTTGGGTCGACCGAAAATTCCAAATCAAAAAGAACACTACCCTTGTCGTCAAGCGAAAGATTGGAAAAAACAGGATCAATAAAATATTTGTTTTTTGCAAAAATATCAGATTGAAGTGCGATAGATCGATATCCTATAGCCTGACCACTCATTTTTACTAATACTTTAGAATTTTTTTCAGATCCAAATTCATAACTGAACTTTGTATAACGAAGAGTCTTCATAGTGGTATCTTGAAGTGCCTTAAAAATTGGAGAAACAGCTATGTGTTTTGACAACACTAAACTTGAAGCACGCAATCTTTTATCTAAGGTTTGAAGTTGGGTTATCTTGGAAGGCTCAAAACGATTTCTCGCTAATTCTAAATCATTTTGCATTTTTGCAATATTTTTTTCTAAAACACCCTTATAAAAGTAAAGCCCACCTGAGGCCAGAATAACCGTAAAGAAAATAAAAACAGAAATGGTAGTTAAAAGCCCAACTGGACGCGAAGGAACAGAGCGCTCTTCCACCATTGGTTTTTTAGGTATAAATGATGTTTGAAAATTTTGTTCCATCTCTTATATAATATTATCTCACTTTATTGTAATTTTCGCAAAGCTAAACCAAGGGCAATTGCAAATTCAGGACCCGTAGCAGAAAGAACCTTCTCCAGAAATGCTGGCGCACCCACTTTTGAGAAAGGATGCCCAATTACCACTTCTGCCTTGAAATTATTAACCGCCATCTCATTTAATCCCCTCAAAAGAGAACCGCCACCGGAAAGTATAACTTTACTAATAGTCCTGTTATACTTTTTTTCATACTCTAATAATACATTATTAGTTTCTGAAAAGATATAGTCCATATGAACTTTAATAATGTCAGCCAAGTTTTTTTCAGCCGAATCTCCAAAAAGACCAAACTCTTTCTTCATCTCTTCGGCCTTAGAAAATGTAATACCCAGAGACTTCGAAATAGCATCAGAGATATCAGCTCCTCCCCGATTTACAGTATGGAAATTCCTCACTGAGCCGAATTCCACGATGGAAAGTTTTGTACGAGACGCACCAAAATCCATCAACAGAACTGGTGAAAGTTCGTGTTGAAAATTTGCACGAATGGAAGAAAAAATCTCAACTTCAAAAAAGGACGCATCAAGAGAAGACTGAGAGACAATCGATCGATATTTAGAAATCGCGTCATTCTGAATGGCCACAACCAGTACCTCAGTTTTTCCAGGCTGAGAGGAGGAAGGGTCAGAATTATTCGTTTCTTCAAATGAAGCTTCTGCTTTCGGCAAAACAAAATAATCAAGAGAAACTTCTGTCATCGGCATGGGAATATATTTTCTTGCCTCTATGGGAACAATTGATGAAATCTCACTTTCCTTCACCTGAGAAGGAAGTTCAATGGTAAAAATCAAACTTGATTGAACTGGAATGGCAATGGCAACAGAGGATGATGTCACCCCAGATTGTTTTAAAACTTCTTTGAGTGCCTCTGCTATTTTTTCAGGAGACAGATTAGTGACACGCCCAATGTCCATATCAGCGTAGGGGCCCAGCGAAACAACACCATAGGTTTCAAGTACCGCTTTTCCTCCTTTGTTTTTTATTTCAACAACCTTAATAGAAGAGGATCCGATATCTATCCCAACAGCACTACTGCTTGCACTTCCCCCAAATAAATTTGTATTTGAAAAAAATTTTTTAAACGGATTATTCATCTCTGTTTTATGATATTATTATAACACAAAATGAAAGTTTTAAATGCAATATTAGATTTAATATTTCCACCAAAGTGTATCTCCTGTGGAAAAAGCAATACTGATTTTTGTCTTAAATGTTTCTCTAAGTGCCCACAAGCAGAGAGAGAAAGCGCTGAATGGATATTTCCATTATATGACTATCGATATCCACCTATCAAAAAAGCCATGTGGCTTTTAAAATATAAGGGAAAACGTAGAATCGCAGATCTCTTTGCAGAAATTATGTATGAAAGAATTATCGAGGAACTTTCAGACCTAAAATTGATGGAAAATTTTTGCAAACCAATTTTGATTCCTATTCCCCTTGCACCGAGGCGCATGCGTGAGAGAGGCTTTAATCAAGCCGAGCTTATTTGTCAAAAACTAATCAAACTAGACAACAAAAAAAATTTTGAATTTAAGAATAATGTTTTGTTAAAACCGAAAGACACAGAACACCAGGCTCTTATAAAGGACAGGCAAAAAAGACTAAAAAACCTAGTCGGCTCCTTTGTGATAAAAAACGCACAATTTATAAAAAATAGAAACATAATACTGATAGATGACATTTCGACTACTGGCGCAACATTCAGCGAGGCGAGAAAAACACTAAAAGAAGCTGGTACGAAAAAAATTATTGCTTTTGCAATCGCTCATTAAACAAATTTTTCCAATTTGCATCAAAAAAGACAGTATTGTATAATCAAAGAAATCAAAATTCTTTCAAATTATGTTAATTCTCAGAACCGAAACTGGAGAAAAGTGTAATGCTATAGAGTTGGAGAATAAAGAACAGTTTCTTGAACTACAAAGTGAATACAAGGCTGGAGAAAGAATTACAGAAGAAAAATATTTTATAAAAGTAATTTATTTTATTGACGGGAGGAAAGATTCCATTCTTATTAGTAAATTAAAATTACTTGAGTGAAGGAATAGCATACACTTCAAAAGGAGCCTTATAAAGGGCTCCTTTTAAACTTTTGATATCTTTTCTGAAATTTAATTTTGATTTCTCTTACTAGAATCAGTGGCAGAAGTTAGCCGCCCCATAGCTTTTAAATATTCTTCTATTTCTTTTATTCGTTTTTCCTTCTTCTCTGATTCATTTATTTTTGTCTGTTTTATATTCCTTATCTCCTGAAATTCTTTATCAGAATCAGAGTTGACTTCATCTTTTTCCAGTTTTTGTATTTCTTTTTCTAAATTTATTATTTCACTTTCCAACTCGCCAATTTCTTTTTCTAAAATTGCTACCTCCTCATCCAACTCTTCTTTATGAACATCTAAAATAGTTTCTTCAATTGAAGGATCATGTTTTACATCTCCTGGAATAGTGTCAATATTCTCTCTAACATACTTATCAATGGCCTCTTTTTCCTCGTTGCTTATTTTTAAATTTTTATTCCAAATGCTTTCTTTTTTATCCATGCTCTTATTATATCATAAAATAAAAAACAGGCAAACACACCAAAAACCCCATTTGAAATAAGGTTTTTATAAAATCAAATACTCAGTGTTGGCGACAACCTACTTTCCCCACAAGGAGTATCATCGGCTCAGTAAGGCTTAACTTCTTTGTTCGGAATGTAAAAAGGTGTTTCCCCTACGACAAATCACCAACACTGAAAATTTGATTACAAAAAATTCTCCAGAATAAATGTTGTTTTTAGAAAGCCTTGGTAGTCGCGACGGCGACGGACAGAGAAAATTTTCAGCAGAAAATTTTTGTGCTTTATAAAAATAACATTTATTCTGGAAATCCAGTCTTTTAATTAATTATGGTTTACAAATTTCTTAACAGGAATCGAAACATTAGTACTTCTCGGCTTAACGCATTACTACGCTTCCACCTAAAGCCTATCAACGTGATCATCTCTCACGGTTCTTAACGATTCCTAATCTTGAAGCTGGCTTCCCTCTTAGATGCTTTCAGAGGTTATCCATTCCCGACATAGCTACTCAGCAGTGCCCTTGGCAGGACAGCTGATACACCAGAGGTCAGTCCACTTCGGTCCTCTCGTACTAGAAGCAGATCTTCTCAAGAATCAACGAGTGCAGTAGATAGGAGACCAACCTGTCTCACGCATCTACAATTTTATTTTTAAAATAAAATTTTTCACATATTACTATGTGGATTGGACTGTGACTTCATCCTGAACTTGTCGAAGGAATATTCCTTCACCAGGATTGCTAACATTCAGTCTCTACGGGCCCCTTTACGGGTTCCCTCGGCGTTGCCCCTTAGGGGTTTCTCCGATATAAGTTAGCTTGCCACTACATATTTCTATATAGTGCCGCCGTGTATACAATTTAATGTACTTGATTGATTTCAATTTTATAACAGTTCTAATTCACATTCGAATTATTTTCCTCTGAGGGCTCAAACTGTTTAAATCACAAAATATTTTATGACCTAAACGGTCTGAACCCAGCTCGCGTACCTTTTTAATTGGCGAACAGCCAAACGCTTGGCAGCTTCTCCACCGCCGCGCTAAGGTGAGCCGACATCGAGGTGCCGAACTCCGCCGTCGATATGAACTCTTAGGCGGAACTAGCCTGTTATCCCTAGAGTAGCTTTTATCCGTTAATCTCCCCCTGCATCTAATGCAAAAGGTCGGTTCACTATATTCTGGTTTCCCACCTGCTCGACATGTACGTCTTACAGTCAAGCCAGCTTGTGCTATTACACTATCGGCACGGTTTCCATTCGCGCCTAGCTGACCTTTAAACCCCTCCTTTACTCTTTAGGAGGGTACAGCCCCAGTAAAACTATCCACCAGATACTGTCTCAATACGTTTTTGCCGTATTGGTTAGAACATGCCTTCAAAAAGAATGGTATTTCACTGACGAGTCCATTTCAGCCGGAACCGAAACTTCAAACTCTCCCATCTATGCTACGCAGTCTAAAAACATGCTCAATATCAAGCTATAGTAAAGCTTCTAGGGTCTTTTCGTCTAACTGCACTTAACCGGCATCTTCACCGGTATTGTATTTTCACCGAGCTGGTCCTCGAGACAGTTTCCCACTCATTACACCATTCGTGCGCGTCGGAACTTACCCGACAAGGTATTTCGCTACCTTAGGACCGTTATAGTTACGGCCGACATTCACCAGGGCTTATATCACTCACCAATAATATTGCTACTACCAACGGCGATATTTGACCTTCTGGCATTGGTCAGGTGTCACCCCCTATACATCCTCTTGCGAGTTCGCAGGGAGCTGTGTTTTTGGTAAACAGTTGCCAGGAATACTTTCGCTGCGCCCCCCACTATTTTAGATACTTACATATAAAAATAATGGGGAAAATTAATTTTGTCTCTTTTTTACATACTTAACTTTCCCTCAATATTTGGAAATATCCAAAATAATGGGGGGAAGCCTTATCCCGAAGTTACGGCTGATTTTTTGCCGAGTTCCTTGAGGACCACTCACTCGTTCGTCTTGGGCTACTCGCCCTGATCACCTGTGTCGGTTTGCGGTACGGATTCCATATTTATAAGTTTAGAGAGTTTTCTTGGAAGCGTGCTTTGTATCATTGCCCTATCCCGAAGGATAAAACTTTTTGCTTCTCTTGGATGTGCCATTTAAAGCAATGCACGGATTTTCCTATGCAACATCCTTAAGACACAAACTTCAAATCCAATAATGAGCGATACATACTACACTCCGTCATCCCATCACTAAATACGGAAGTCAGGGAATATTAACCCTGTGTCCATCGAGTACGGCTTTCGCCATCCCCTTAGGCCCGACTAACCCTTGGCTGATTGACATTACCAAGGAAACCTTGATCTTTCGACGTGACGCGATCTCAGCGTCATTGCGGTTACTTGTGCCAACATTCTTACTTCCACACGCTCCAAAGGCTCTCACGAGTCCTTCTTCACAGCAGAGTGGAACACTCTCCTACCACTCATAGACTTCATAAAGGAGGTGAAGTGGCATTGCCACTTCACCTTTCTGGGTAAAGGGTGTTGCATTAACACCGCCGATAAATTGGAACTTCTCCTAATCTTATCGTCTTTCCCGTTTTTTTAATTGTTGCTTTCACAACAAAATAATTTAAAGGAATTTTTTCCTTTATGAAGTCTACGAATCCTCAAATTCGGTAATATACTTAGCCCCAATTATTTTCGACGCAAAATCTCTAGATGAGTGAGCTGTTACGCTATCTTTAAAGGATGGCTGCTTCTAAGCCAACCTCCTCATTGTCTAAGAAATTTCACCTTCTTGTCTTACACTTAGTATATATTTAGGGACCTTATTTTGAGATCTGGGCTGTTTCCCTTTTGGC
>JAHJBA010000001.1 GCA_018813625.1 Patescibacteria group bacterium
GAATTTTTAAGAAAAATAAGATTAGAGAAAAAATTACATCAAAGACAACCTAACCTTTTCTAATAGTTTATTGGATTGGTCCAGAAAGTATATTCACGAACTTAAAGATAAAGAAATAAATGAAGATATTTTAATACAAGAAGATAAGAAAAGAAGAAAAGAAGAATTTGAATTAAAAAAATTCAAAATGAGAGAAATGCTTAGAGATGAAAAAATAACAGAAGAAGAATATAAATCTGATTTAAAAATACTTACCGATAAATACAAAGATACAGGAGAAGAAAATGGTAGCAATGACTGGTATTCAGAAATGATCGGAATTACAAATCTTATTGAAGAAATAGAAAAAGTAATAGAAAGAGGAACTCTTGAGGCAAAAAGAAACATCTTATCAAGGCTTGGTTCGAACCTAGTCTGGAATGACGAAATGCTTAGTATTTATAGCAGAAAATCAATAAATACACTTGTTGAAGGAATAAAAGGTATTAAGTCAGAATTTCCAAAGTTCGAACCTAAAAAGTATCAAGTACCACAAGGCTCAAACGAAAAAAATCGGGCTTTTGACCCAATTTTTTCTACCTTGCTCCGGGGGTAGGGATCGAACCTACGACCAACCGCTTAACAGGCGGCCGCTCTACCGCTGAGCTACCCCGGAATATTTTATAAATCGGGGTAACTCAGCGGAACCGCTGGTCACAAATATTTTTCTGCTGAAAAATTTCGCGACCCCGGCTCGGCACCGTCGTGCCTGCGCCCTTGAAATACTCTACGTATTTCAACTACCCCGGAATAAAAAGAACTATTACTTATATTAACAAAAAATCATCGAAAAACAAGTAAAAAGTTGCGTTTTTATCAAAATAAGATAACATATAAATCACTGGGCCCTTAGCTCATCTGGTAGAGCGCCTCATTTGCAATGAGGAGGCAAGGAGTTCGAGTCTCCTAGGGTCCACCAAAAACCTTGTCCCACAGGACGATAAAACTAAAAATACCAAAAAAGATAAAAATAATTCCAATGATAGTTTTTCGTATCCAGCCAGGACGGAAAACTTTTGGCAAGCTTTTGCGATTAAGCCAAGAGACCAAAGCAAGATGCACAAACATTGCAAAAGCGTTAATTACTGCCCCTAGGATTATCAATGTTTTCGGCTCATAGATATTAAATAAAAACAATATTATACCAAAGGCAATCTGCGCCCAAACAAATGAATAATAGATTTTGGAAAGATTAATTTTACCCCTTTCTTGGCCCCGCAATTTTCTGATAGCTAAGTTTTCTGCCATAATACGAGAAGTCGAATCCATCACTCCCAGTTGTGTTTGAAACAACATAATAGAAACCACAACTAAAAATAAAATTCCCACAAATGGAAATACCATTTGACCAATAACTGCACCTTCATTTATAACAAAATTAATCCCCTCCGCGTTCCCTGCTAACCCATGAGTGGTCGTGTAGGCCAACAGCATGAGAAAAATCATGGAAATGGCACCTAAAAACCAAAAGACAAAAGCATGTTCAATACTAATCAATCTCCACCATTTTTTAAAACGACTTATATCTTCTTCAGTCTCAGTACAATCAGTTCCATCTAAGACAATTTCACTTTCCTGTTTTTTGGCAAACAAGCTAGCAATTTTCTGCGAATAAACTCCCATACCATAGCCTTTTTCTTTTATATAAATAGACTGAGTTAAATTTAAATTCCCACCAGCGCCTGAATAGGCAAAAGCAGCAAGAAAAGTGGCAATACTTATCCCTTCAGGTAAAAACCAGAAACCCTCCCCTTTTCCTATCATGCCGCCAAATAATGCCGACCAGTCTGTTTTTGTGGCCAAAAAAACTGCCAATAAAAAAACGAACGGAACTCCAATTAAAATAATAATTTTTGTAACCCGTTCCATCATTCCATAAACAGTCTTACCCATGCTTAAAATCAAACCAACAATCACCAAAAATAAAATCGCAATCCATTTAAAATTTTCCACCCCAAGAACACCAGCCATAACCTTAGCCGAAGCGGCAATAATCCCAGGCAATCCAAAACCAACGAAGGTTGAAATGATAAACCAATAAACCGCAGGTTTGAATAATTTATAAATACCAACAAAAACGCTTTCACCCTTTACAAGGGCATAACGTTCGATTTCCATATTCATAAAATATTGAAAAGTAATACCTAATATCGCCCCCCACGCAATACCTAAACCATAATTAGCGGTTAAATATGGCCATAGAATTACTTCCCCAGACCCAAGCCCAAGAGCAAGAATGACAAAACTTGGTCCAATAAGTTTTTTAAGAGGAACTGGTTTTGGAAATAATTTTATTTCTTTCATTTTTTTTACGCTTCATTAACGCTGTCTTCCAATTTCTATATGCCAATCTTTAAATAAATAGCTTTCAATAGGCTTAATCTCTCGGGATCACTGGCAAGGTCTTCTAGCATGGCTTTTTCCACGGCATCTCCATGGTTTAAAGTAAAATTACTTTCTTCTTCCATTTTGTCAGAGATATCGTGTCCAGCCCTAATGATGAAATATGAACCATCCTTTGACTGCTCAGGATCAATTTCCAAACAAACTCTTTTCAAATCTGCCGTCCAAAGTATTGCCCTCAAAAGACTTTTCTTGTCAGAAAAAGGTTGAAAATTGTCTGACAATAGATAATTCATTAAAAGTTCCGATTGATAAATTGCGTGCTTAATTGTTTCCGCCAATCCCAGACGAATCCATTTTTCCGGAATATATTCGATAAAAACCGGATCCAAAATTATCTCATTCGGTTCATAAAATGTTTTATAAGCATGTTTCGCAAATTTTCCATCCTTTATGTCATTAACAAGAACATGCCCACCAATGCTCGCATCACACATCGCTATTAAGCTTGTGGGGAAAAGAACTAGATCAACTTTCAATTGCTCAGCAATATAGCTAGAAACATTAATTATTATTCCTCCGCCAATAGAGATGACCCTCTTAAAGTTTTCATTTCTTAATTCAGATAAAAGTTTATTCACCGAATTGAGAGTTTTTAGCTCTCCTTCACTTGGTTTGAGATACTTTATCGTAACATTTTTAAGGGCGCTCTCATTTATATAATCCTTAACTCCACTATCAACAAGCACTAAATCACCGTTTGAAAAATTAAAATTTTTTAAGCTACCAACCTTAAGCTGATAATTTTTTATTTCAGAAAATCTTTTATGATTTTTTGGAACAAGAAAAGAAATAGAAATATCACCTGATAAATCTTTTTCAGTCCAGTCAATTTTTCTAGATTCTTCAATTATTTTATCCACAAAATAAATTATACACCAAAAGACCTTAAATGCCATTGAAGTGTCCTTGAAAAAGTTTAAAAATGATATAATGAAGAACCATGAAAAAAATCCTATCAAAAACTGATTATCTTATCTATCGAGACTGCGCGAAAAACGCTTGGCTCAAAGTCAACAAGCCTGAAGTCTATTACGCAAAACCGCTTTCCACTTTTGATCAAGGAATCATAGATGCAGGAAACGAGGTGGACGAACTGGCGAGGGATCTCTTCCCCGGTGGAGTTTTAATTAAAGAAAGAAATGACACAACAGAAACAAAAAAACTCATAGCAAAAAAGGCCCCTGTAATATATCAGCCAGTTTTTGAAACTGACCTATATAAAGTCATTTGCGACATTTTAGTCTGGAATGAAAATTCAAAAGCTTACGATCTTTACGAAGTAAAAGCTTCGACCAGTGGAGAAGATAAAAAAGCAAAAGACAAACTTTACACTTACGACATCGCTTTTCAATATTTAGTCCTTAAAGAGTCTAAGGTGCCGATCGGAAAACTTTACTTAGTGAGACTAAACAGCGAGTATATAAAGGGCCCAGAACTTGAGCTTAATCTTTTCTTCACTAAAGAGAACTTTACCGAACAAGTCTTAGAAATAGAAGAAGAAGTAAAAGAAGAAATGAAAATAGCTCAAAAATTTATTTCGCAAGAAAAAGAACCACATGGATCCTGTAAATGCATCACAAGAGGAAGAAGCTCCCATTGCACGACCTTTTCCTATTCTAATCCGCACGTCCCAGAGTACAGTGTGCATGATATCTCGCGCATAGGGCAATCAAAGAAAAAACTGGCGGATCTTGTCGATAGCGGAATTTTTTCTATTCATGAAGTCCCACCCGAATTTGAACTAAGTGAAAAACAGAGAAATCAAGTAGACGCGACTCAACTCGACAAACCTTTTATATATAAAAATGAAATCAAAGAATTCCTAGAAAGCATCAGAGGACCGATCGCTTTCTTAGACTATGAGACCTTCCCTGCCGCGATCCCGAGATTTGCCGGATACGGCCCCTTCAACCAAATACCTTTTCAGTTCTCTCTGCATATTCACGAAGAAGGAAAAGAATTAAGGCATGAAGAATTTATTTTTACCGAAAACAAAAATCCTGATGAGGCGATAATCGAAGCCCTTAAAAAGAACATCCCTTCTTCCGGATCGGTCATCGTCTGGCACAAAAGTTTTGAAATCGGAAGGAATAAAGAACTTGCAAACAGAAACCCAGAGCATCAAGGCTTTTTTGAAGATTTGAATAGTAGGATCGTAGACTTAGAAGAAATTTTTACCGAACAGTTTTTTATCCATCCAGGATTCAAAGGGAAAACTTCGATCAAATACATACTTCCTGTCCTTGCACCGGAACTTTCCTATAAAGAGCTTGATATAAAGGAGGGGGCGACCGCTTCTGACACTTGGAACAAAATTGTAAATAAAGAATTTTCTGACGAAGAAATAAAAGAAAAAATCAAACACCTCCTCACCTACTGCGAGCGCGACACCTATGCCATGTACGCCATCTGGAAACACCTCCACGACATGGAATAATTTTCCATTGCCTCTCTGAAATTTTTGGTATATTATTTTGAAAAAGGGGCCATTAGCTCATTTCCCGCCAGAGGCGGACAGGGTCCGAGCGACCATTAAAATTTAATCAGAGGGCCATTAGCTCATTTCCCGCCAGAGGCGGACAGGGTCCGAGCGACCATTAAAATTTAATCAGAGGGCCATTAGC
>JAHJBA010000002.1 GCA_018813625.1 Patescibacteria group bacterium
AGAATCAAAGAATAAAAAATATAAAAATACAATTAAACATTTTCATGGAGACAAACCATGTTCCAATGAATTTGAGACGGCAATTGGTCCAGATCGAAAAGAAATAGTTTATTGTAAGGAGTGTTATCAAGCGGAATTTATTTAATTATAATAAAATGAGAAAACATAATCTGGCTTTTATAGATATAGAAACAACGGGGCTTAATATGATAGAGCATGAGATTATTGAGATTGGCTGTGTTATTGTCGATCAGAAATTAGAAATTTTAGAAGAATTTGAATTGAAGATAAAACCAAAACATATTGAAAATGCTGACAAGGTTGCTTTAAAGATTACTCGTTACAATGAAAAAGACTGGGAATCTGGTTATACACTAGGAGATGCAATAGAAATTTTTTCCAACAAAGTAAAGGATTGTATTATGATCGCGCAGAACATAGCTTTTGATTCTGGGTTTCTGGAATATACTTTTGCAAAATTAAAATTATCTAATACGATGCATTATCATAAACTAGATACAATTTCGGTTGCATGGGCAAAGCTTCATAAAAAACCAGACTTGGATCATTTTTCTTTGCGTGAAATGTGCAAAAGGTTTGGCATTGAAAATAAAAATCCGCATAGCGCACTGTCTGATGCTCGCGCGACACTGGAGGTTTACAAAAAACTAATGACCTTGTAATCTTTATTTGATGGTTAAAAGGAAAAAAATAGCTTGCGGTGAGCAATTTATGGTGAGCGATGTCGAACCAGGCCGAACCGTTTTTGTTGGCATGTCGGGAGGAGTGGATAGCTCTGTTTCCGCGGCTTTGCTTAAAAAACAGGGATATGATGTCGTGGGAGTTTTTATTCGTACATGGCATCCTGAATTTCTTAAATGTAATGAGGAAGAAGAAAGGCGTGATGCGATGCGTGTCGCGACGCATCTGGGTATTCCATTTCTCACTTTTGATTTTGAAGATGTGTATAAAAAGGAGGTGGCGGATTATATGATACGAGAATACAAGGCGGGCAGGACTCCCAATCCGGATGTGATGTGCAACAAAGAAGTTAAGTTCGGTGCTTTTTTAAAGAAAGCTCTTTCCATGGGTGCTGATTATGTGGCTACGGGACACTATGCAGGAAACAAAAACTGTCTTGAAAAGAGTACGGATATTTTTCTGCTGAAAAATTACTCGTGCTCGCGCCAGTCGCGCTCGCAAGCCTCTTTTCAGGATAGTTTTTGTTTGGTAAAGGGTGTTGACCCGTCAAAGGATCAAGTTTATTTCCTTTGGACATTAAAACAAAAACAACTTTATAAAATTCTTTTTCCCATTGGGCATTTAAATAAAAAAGAAGTTAGAAAATTAGCGGAAAGATTTAAATTACCGGTTGCGGAAAAGAAAGACAGCCAGGGTATTTGTTTTTTAGGAGCAGTGGATTTAAAGAATTTTTTGAAACATTACATACAAGAAAAAAAAGGCGAGGTAATCCTCGTCCCGAGCGAAGTCGTGGGAAAAAATAAATCAGAAGTTATAGGATTTCACGATGGTGTGGTTTTTTACACGCTTGGCGAACGTCACGGTTTCACTATTACCAAAAAGAATCCAAACGACAGACCCTATTATGTGGTCGGAAAAGATGTGAAGAAGAATATTTTGTATGTTTCGCAGAACAAAAACTGTCTTGAAAAGAGTACGGATATTTTTCTGTTAAAAAATGTAAATTGGATAAAACATACCCCAAATGAAAAGAAAAATTACACCGCTCAAATTCGCTATCACGGTGAGTTTTTGCCCTGTCGAATTGAACTGGCGAAAGGAGGCCCTGATCGAAGTCGAAGGGCAAGAGTTATTTTCAAAAATCCAATACTTGTAGCCTCGGGTCAATCCTGCGTCATCTACGATAAAGATATTTGTTTAGGCGGGGGGATTATTATATAATTGAGCTATGACACAATTTTTTGCACAAAACGGAGGTATTATTTTAAGATTAGTAGTAGCTATTGGGCTTGGGATGGTTATTGGGGCAGAGCGTCTTTTAGTGCATAAAGAAGCGGGAATGAAGACCCATGCCTTGGTTGCTATGGGTTCGGCCCTTTTTGTAATTGTTTCTGAATATCTTTATTTGATTTATTCCAGTGTGAGTGGTTTTAATCCCGCTATCATTGCCTCAAACATAATTGTTGGTATTGGATTTTTGGGTGCCGGCTCAATAATTTTTCACAAGAGCAGGTTAACGGGACTTACAACAGCTGGAGGTCTTTGGGTAACAGCAGGCATTGGTATGGCTACTGGTTTTGGATTATTTAGTCTTGCGGCCATATCAACTCTCCTAGTTCTTATTATCTTTATTGTTGTGAATGTTTTTGAAAAACCTATCAGGAGGATTGCTGGTGACGAGGAATTGAATAAATAGAAACTAATTAAGAAGATTTGCTTGTCCCGTACTAAATTTTTGATTACGGGGCATAAAGATAAATATTATTATTTAAAATTTTAGTACAGGGATGCATTCTAAGGAAATTAGGGAAAAGTTTTTAAAATTTTTTGAAGCTCGAGGACATAAAATAATTCCTTCTTCTTCACTTGTCCCAAAAGACGATCCGTCCGTGCTTTTTACTACTGCTGGGATGCAACAATTTAAGCCATATTATATCGGCGTGCTTGATGCGGAGAAAGACTTTGGGTCAAAAAATGTTGCGTCTGTGCAGAAATGCGTTCGTACTGGGGATATAGATGAAGTAGGAGATAATTCTCATCTAACTTTTTTTGAAATGCTTGGTAATTTTTCTTTTGGCGGATACGGACGCAAAGAAGCGATAGAATATGCCCATGAATTTATAACGAAAGAAATGGGATTGGAAATTTCTTATGTGACTGTTTACGAGGGAAGTAAAAATGTGCCAAAAGACGAAGAATCAAAAAAGATTTGGCAGAATGTTGATTCTAAAATAAAAATAAAAGAAGAAGGCGCTGATGTTTTTTGGGGTCCCACAGGGGACTCTGGTCCCTGTGGCCCAACGACTGAAATTTATTGTAAAAATGCATCAGGTGAAGATGTAGAAATTTGGAATATAGTTTTCAATGAATATTTTTGCAATGGCTCGAGAGAAAAACTAGATAAAGGGGAAGCAAATCTTGAAAAATTGCCGATATTGGGAGTTGATACTGGAATGGGCCTCGAAAGATTGGTTTCTGTTGTTCAAAAAAAAGAAAGTGTTTATGATACAGATTTGTTTTGGGGAGAAAAGACAAAAGAAGAAAGAATTGTTTTGGATCATGTTAAGGCTACTCTTTTTATGATTTCGGATGGAGTTATGCCCTCTAATGTGGGACAAGGTTATGTTTTAAGGCGCTTAATTCGCCGGGCAGTTAGGCTTTCAATAGAACCGATAGAAAAAATAATTTTAAAAGTTAAAAATATTTATAATGGTATCTATTATTTGGAAGATAATGGAGAAATAGAAAAAGAAGCAAATAAATTTAAGGAAACACTAGAGAAAGGAATGA
>JAHJBA010000015.1 GCA_018813625.1 Patescibacteria group bacterium
CACAGAAGTCCTTGTTTTCAAAGATTAGTTTTATTGTTCCTAGGGTTGTTTCTAAGAAGGCAGTGGTTCGCAATTTAATTAGGAGGCGTGGATATTCTGTATTAAGAGAACACATAAACAAGCTCCCCATTGATTTTGTTGGGGTTTTTATTTTTAGCAAAAGAAGCTTGGGTGTTTTTGGTGGTAAAAAAAACAGGGAATATAACCCAATACAAAATCTTAAGGCCGAGATAGAAACTATTTTAAACAAATTACACAACTCCTATTAGAATTTCACGATGAATAAAAGATTCCCTAAAAGATTATATGTAAAAATTTCTAACGGTATGAAAAAATTCTTTATAAAACTTATAGTCCTTTATCAGAAGCATATTTCTCCTTTTAAAAGGCCAAGTTGTGTTTTTTATCCCACTTGTTCGGAGTATGCCAAGGAAGCGATAAATAAATTTGGGGTTATAAAAGGGTTATTTATGTCGATGAAAAGGATATTTCGTTGTCACCCCTGGCAAAAGAACCACATAGACTTTATTGAATAAAATTTGGCTTTTTTCTGTTTTTAATATAAGATTAAGAAATGTTAACTCAAATTTGGGATGTTGCTTTATATAAGCCATTAGTCAATGCTTTGGCCTTTTTGGTTTCAATAATTCCTGGCGGAGATGTTGGGGTAGCGGTTATTGTTCTTACAATACTTGTTAAAACTGCGCTTTTTCCTCTTTCTCAGCGTTCTATAATAAGTCAAACCAAAATGAACCTACTTGCTCCGGAACTCAAAAAAATTAAGGCAAGTGGAGATAGTAAAGAAGAACAAGCTAAGCAGACAATGGCTCTTTACAAGAAACACAAAACCAATCCTTTTTCTGGTTGTCTTTTGGTTTTAATACAAATTCCTATTATTTTTGCCCTATATTATGCCTTTTATAAGGGCATAAATTTTGATGGCAACTCTTTGTATTCGTTTGTTCATATGCCAGTCAAGATAAATATGAACTTTTTGGGATTTTTAGATCTCACGCAAAAAAGCCTGATTTTGGCGATTGTCGCCGGGGCATCACAGTTCTTTCAAGCACACTATATGCCTAAGCCAGCCAAACCAGAACCAGGATCTGGATCTTTTCAAGAAAGTTTTTCAAAAAGTATGAGCATGCAGATGAAATATATCTTTCCGTTTATAGTTGCTTTTATAGCCTATAGTATTTCCGGAGCAGTTGCATTATATTGGATCACGAGTAATATTTTTGCTATAGGTCAACAAATACATGCTAGGAAGAAAAAACTTAGCATTATAGTTCATGGTCAAAAAATAGAAACAGAAAAAGTATAGCTACAATGAACAAAGAAGAAATACAAAATTTAATAAAAGAATTAATAGAAAAGACAACCACTGCTGTAAGGGAAATTTCTATCAACACAGAAGATGACGGAAAAACAACCTGGTTTTCAATTGAAGTGAGTAATCCGCATGTTTTTATCGGACGTGGGGGGGAAGGTCTTTTTGCTTTAAATCACCTCGTGAGGAGAATAATTGAAGCAAGAATGCCAAACACAGAGAGACAAGAGAACTCTCCTGCCTCGACAGTAATGATTGATATTAATGGATTTCAAAAAAAGAGAAAAGAGAACATTCATGCGATAGCGCACATGATGGCTGAAAGAGCGAGATATTTTAAATCAAGCATAGAGGTAGATCCAATGTCTGCCTTTGAACGCAGAATCATTCATGAGTTTCTGGCAAATGAAACTGACTTAAAAACTGAATCCACGGGAGAGGGGTTATCTCGTAGGGTTGTGATCAAGTATGTTGGAGGAATTTAAAAAAACTTCTTATAAAAGTTTTCTGGCGAACAAAACGAAGCCAGTGTCCGTAGGCGAAAACTTTTATAAGAAGTTTTTTAGTTTAAGTCTAGTTTCCATAAATAAGAATCTTTTTTGTTTATGAAAAAGAGGTAATTTTCATTTTCATCTAAAGACAGTCTTATTCCATCTATATCTTCTACTCCATTGACGGATGTTGTATCTGAGAGAAGCGTTCCAGCTCCGATTTCTATATTCATCCTCCATATTTCATCAGAAAAAGAAATTTCCCCCATATACCATGAGTCGGGATAATTACCTTGTTCTACGTATTTTGGTACAGCACAGTAAACATATTCACTTGTTTTGCCCCATACACATTTTTCTGGTAGAGTTTTTAATCCGACAGAGATGGATTCTCTTGTTTTTGTGTCATAAACCCTTAAAGATAGATTATTGTCACTATAAAGCACCATTTCTCCGCTTGGGCTAGCAAGAGTGGTAAGGCCATTTATATTTTCCAGCACTTTATTAAACTCCTTTTTATTTAAATCAAGTTCATACATGTGTCCTGGCACGTTTGATGACGGTTTGGTCGTGAGGGTTATTATTTTATTATTTGGCCACCATGACAACCATTCTGTAAAAGGAGAATCAAACACCTGGGATTTTTTTACACCAGAGGTGTCGGAGATTATGCCCACAACACTATTGCTGGAATTGAACAAATAGAAAATTTTTGATCCATCTGGAGAAATACTTAAATCAGAAACATTTTCTGGCAGAAAAACAGCGTCTATTGTGTTGTTTTCCGTTGAATCAGATCCAGGGGTTTCCTTTGGCAAGGTCCCGATAAAGGTCTCTATTGTTTTGTTATCCTCTTTTAAATACCTCATAACAACCGACTCCCCGTTGTTTGTGAAATAAGCTTCATGGACATTCGGTATCACAATCTCAGAGAACTTGCGCTCATAGATATTGCTCGCAAATGTTTGGTAGATATTTCCTATTGTTTTGTCAACATATTTCACCGCCGGTACTAGTTCAGTTGGAGGAGGAGTGACCTCGGTTGTTGTTTCGATTTCTGTGTTTTGAGGAGAAGACAATATGTCCTTAAATCTTTCTTTCATAAATATTCCATATCCTGCTATCGGAATACTTGAAATTTTATTTAGTTTCGTTTTCGGTTGTTCTTGTGTAGTTACTGGGGTAAAACCTGAAATATCGGCAGGAGGTGTAACCTCTGAAGCTGGGGCGATTATTTTTTTTATTAAAGGAAAAAACTGAGAAACAAAATTTGTGTCCTGAGCCTGCTCTGTTGTGTTAGTTGTGCTGGTTTTTGAAAAATATGAAAAACCAAACAACACGGCGGTTATTGTGATTAAGACTATTATTAAGATTGTTAGGTTTCTTTTTGACATAAATAAAATTATTAATTTGGCATTTGAAGTTTTTGAGCACCAACTTTTTTATTGCCACTATTGTATACAACTATGGTTAATAATTTCCCCTTTATTTTTTCATACTGGTCATCTTTTAAGGGTTGGCTATTGTTATATTTACTTATCGGTTGATTAGAAAGAAGTATTACAGACACATCTTCTGTGTATGCAGTATATGTGTAAGTATAAATATTGTGGTCAAAATTACCCTTAAAATAAAATCTTTTTTGTCCTGAGTTATAAGAAACCGAAAATGTTTCAGTCGTTGTTGTTCCACTTGTTCCTGACATTGACGTTGTCGCTCGTTTTATAAATTTAATATCATTTTGATAATTAGTAATTGGGAATATGCCCAACGCATTGCCAACACTTGATCCACCATGGGAATCTGCCACCTGGACCTGGCCGTTGCCAATATATATCATAACGTGTCCATATTTGTATTTTGGGGTATTGTCGACAGCCCTCCACCCAACAAGATCGCCGAGTTTTAATTCTTTACCATTAACTTTATTTTCAGAAATCGAAGTAACTTTTTCTTGATTAGTAAAAATACCACTTGTTCCACCGTTTATAAAAGGCATACCAGCACATTTTAATACGTAATTTACAAATCCAGAGCAATCAAGTTTAATTGTGTTACTTGGCCCAACAATACCCTTTGCTCCCATTTCGTAAGTCATTTTTCCTTTAAAACTTTTTGCGATATTTGGAATATTTGATTGTCCACCACTACATATTATTCCGCTTGGAAGCACGCTAATGTCGCCGATCGGCATCTCCGTATCCCCACCTATTTCTATTGTTGCTTCTGGTAAGTTAGTTAGGCCAACCTCGAGCAGAGCGGGGTTTAGTGTATTTAAGATTGCATAAGACCCTAGGGCAAGCAAGAGGCCCAACACCGCGTTTAATATTCTTTGTTTGCCTGCCTGCTTGCTTGAGACAAGCTCGCTAGTCATA
>JAHJBA010000016.1 GCA_018813625.1 Patescibacteria group bacterium
CAATTTCTTCTTTTTTAAAAGAACCTAGCTCGAGTGTCTGATTTAAAATCTCGCTATGGGCCATTTTAAAGCAAGCCAAAATAGCGTCTCTCACTTCTAGGGGTGTAAAATCAGAATCTAAATCTACTCCATAAATCTTATTCGTCATAATATTAAATTAAATTTTTATTAATAAATACGACTATATTATCATTGGGTGCCTATCGGGATTCGAACCCGAACTGAGGGTTCCACAAACCCTAGTGCTAACCATTACACCATAGGCACCATACATTGCTATTTATATCAAAAAAGAGGCCAAAAGCCAAATTTTTTAAGCTAATTTAACTTTTCTTCTATAGAAAAACTTGCGTATTTCTTCAACGAATATTATCGAGGAAGAAATTAATATAATCATAATCCATTCGGATAAATTAAGAGGGGTCGTTCGAAGTATTTTCTGTAAAAATGGATTATAAACCGCCAGTAATTGCAGGCCAACAACAATAACTATGGCGATAATTAAAAATTTATTCGAAAAAGGATTCATTTTAAAAACCGATTTAGATTCATGACGGCAATTAAATGCATTAAACCATTGGAAAACAACCATCGTGGTAAAAGATATTGTTAAAGCCTTCGTAAGGTCATTCTCATAATACTTACTAAAAGCAATTAAAGTGCCAATTATCATTGGAGCTGACATTAAAACCATGCGCCACAACATCAACTTATCCATTAAATACTTTTTAGGACGCTCAAAACCACTACTAAGCAAGCTCCCCTCCTTTGGCTCCATGGCAAGAGACACGTCTAAAAATGTATCTGTCACTAGGTTTACCCAAATTAATTGAGCCGCTAAAATCGGAAGCGGAAATCCCAGAAGAAGGGCACAAACAATAACTAGGGCTTCTCCAAAATTTGTTGACAATAAATAAAGCAAGACTTTTTTTATTGTTTTGTAAATATTTCGCCCTTCTTCTACGGCAGAGACGATGCTACCTAAATTATCATCCAAAAGAACAATGTCTGACGCCTCTTTTGTCACCTCCGTTCCAATTTTTCCCATGGCCACACCAAGATCCGCAGCCACAATGGAAGGTGCATCATTGACACCATCACCGGTCATAGCAACTATTTCTCCTCGCATTCTGTAGGCCATAATAATTCTAAGTTTATGCTCCGGAGTTACTCGAGCAAAAACAGTCGCCTTCGCTATTTTTTTAGAAAGCTCGCGGTCAGAAAGAACATCTATCTCATCGCCCGACAGAACTAAATCACCCTCCTTGTATATACCTGCCTGTCGTGCGATGGCTTCAGCCGTTATTTTATTATCTCCCGTAATCATTACAACCTTAATACCAGCCATGGTAGATTTTTGTACTGCATCAAAAACTTCTGGGCGGATAGCGTCTTGAATCCCTAAAAATCCAACAAAAGTTAAAGAATCTACAGAATTACTATCTAATTTATCAGGCACCTTTTTGCTTTCAGCTAAGGCGATAACCCTAAGTCCGTTTTGGGACATTGAAAGATAAATTGATTTCAGGTGTTTTCTTTCTTCTTTCCCCATAGGAGAATCATTTCCATCATGCCAAATTCTTTCAGAAAGATTTAAAATTACCTCTGGCGCACCAGCAACAGAAAGTACCTTTTGTTTGTCATAATTATAAATTACAGCATGGTATTTTAATTTATAATCAAAAGGAATTTCGTTCACCCTGGACGACCGTTTCTCTATGTCATCCCTTCGGAAACCAAATTTTTGGGAAAGCACAAGCATTGCTGCATCAGTTGGATCACCGGAAACACGCCAGAGTTTTTCTCTTTCTAAAAAAAAGACAGATGCATTGGCACAAAAAATAGAAATTCTTCCAACAAGGAGAAGTCCTGGATAGCCTGTAGGATCAACAACAGACCCGCTTAGACGAACATCACCCTTTGGCTCATAACCGACACCACCAATCTCAAAAAATTTTCCGCCAACATATACCCTCTCAACCATCATTTCGTTTTTGGTTATTGTTCCAGTTTTATCAGCAGCAATAACTCGTGCTTGGCCTAAGGCTTCAACCGCCTGAAGTTTCTTAACTAGAGCATTTCTTTTAGACATTCTCCATACACCAGCGGCAAGAATCAATGTCATAACTATTGGAAGACCTTCTGGAATAATCGAAACAGACAAGGAAACCACCAGAGAAAACATTTCACGTATTGGTTTTCCTAATAATATCCCTAACAAAAAAGAAAATATGCAGAAACCCGCAGTGACAAATACAAGCACTTGTGAAAGATTGCGAATATCTTTTTTAAGAGGTATCTCTGTGTCAATGGTCGCAACCTTTTTGGAAATTTTTCCAATCTCCGTATTGATTCCGGTATTTACAACAATTGCTCTCCCATTGCCATAAACAATACTCGCGCCCTTAAAGACCATATTCTTTTGATCAGTTATAAGTTTCTTGTCGCCTATAAGTTTCTCCGAGGTTTTGTACACTGGGACAGACTCTCCAGTAAAAGCCGCTTCATCTACCTCTAAGTTACTAGAAAAAATAACTCTCGCGTCAGCTGGTATTTTTTCTCCTTCCTGAAGAAGGATAATATCACCGGGAACAACTTCTATGTCTGGAATGATTATTTCACGTCCTCCACGCAAAACAGTAGCCTTGGTTTCAATAAATTTTTTAAGGGCCAAAAGCGTATTTTGTGCTCTCCCTTCTTGTATCGTTCCAATAATAGAATTAAATAAAAGGACAAATAAAACAACATAGCCGTTTGTTGTCTCCCCCATTAAAAACAATATAATGCTCGCAAAAGAAAGAATATAGATTAAGGGACTTTTAAATTGACGAACAAAAATAACAGCTAGACTGTCAACTTTTGCTTCTGCAAGCTTATTATATCCAAATGTAGTTAAACGCTCCTCTGCTTCTTTCTTGTCCAGGCCATGTTCATTGGATTTTAGTTTTTGAAAAGTTTCTGATACTGTTAAGCTATAAAAATTACTCATATCTAGGACCTTCTTCTTTTATGCCAGACTTATGGTTGGTAAATCTTGCCAGGGCGTAAAACAAGCTTGAAAGACGATTTAGGTAAGCAAGAGTGTGCTCGCCAATTTTTTCTTTTTTCAAAAACTTTTTTCGGGTTTTTGATTCAGCAACCTCAATTACCCTTCTCTCTGCCCGTCGGGTAATTGTACGCACAGTGTCAAAAAGAGCAGCAAGCTTCGTTCCCCCAGAAATAAGAAAAGACTTTATCGGAGGTAGTTCTTTTTCTATGGCGTCTATTACCTCCTCAATCTCTTTTACTTTTTCGTGGGTTATAGACATTTTTGATCCTCCAATTTCAGCTTGTACAACAAAAAGATTTTCCTGAATGCCATGAATAAGTTGCGCAAAAGAAACGCCACTGGGAAGTGTTAATTTTTCCTTTTCAGCTTTTATCTTACAAAGACCTAAAAATGAATTAGTCTCATCAAGCGCACCTAGAGCCTCAGCTATAGCAGAACTTTTTGAAATACGCTGATCGCATCCAAAAGTTCCCATTGTTCCCTTGTCCCCTTTTCGTGTATAAAGCATAAAAATATTATACTAAATTAAATTTATCATTGCTCGACTTCCCTAGCTAACCCAAAAGACTTAATCAAGTCCAGGGCAATACTGTTTTTGAAATACTCGTGAAGTTCTAATTTTTTATCCATAGGAAGTTCCCCATACCCCATTTCATTTTTAGTATGTTTTATTATTTTTTCTACAGTTTGGTATTGTTTCCTTGCCAATCCAAAATTCTTTCCATTTTTATGCTTATCATAAAAATCTAAAATGTAATTTAATTGAACTTCTATTTGTTCAATAATGAGATACTGCAGGCGGTATTCTGCTAAAGAATCCTCTCTATTCTCCAAATATGCCCTAGCCATATTTTCAACGTCTTCTCTGGAAATGCCTATTATGAATTTAGGGACGACAAGCGACTGCTGTTTCTGGGTGTCTGGATCTCTAAAGTATTTCACGGTCGGCACAGATCCTTTTTTAATTCTGAAATCCCACTCATCTCTTATTTTTTTATTAATTATCATTGGATTAACAGAGGAAGTAAAATCAAAAGCAGCCCCCAAATATCCTTTTTCATTTTTACTTTTCAAAACAGCATCAATGCCAACAGAAAGATCATCATAGTCGGAAGTCATGGTTGCTTTAAAATCTTTTAACCATCCGTAATTATTTATTTGGTCAACAACTATGGCTTGAGAAATTTCACTTAAAGCAAAACTACCACTCTTCCTTTCTAATTCCCGTTGGCCGGAAGAGCTTTCTTTTTCTTCTATTTTTGAACGCCTAAAATTAACAAAAGCAAGATCATCATCTATCCTTTCTTGTGTATAATTCTCTTCAAACTTGGTACCCTTCATTGCTCCAACAAAATCATTCAAATTAGGTCTATTTGCATAGACCTTCTCAAGCTTGCGAGATAAAAAGGCTAATTTTTCATAGTCTTCTAAAATACTTTTTTCTTTTTTAAATTTCCACGGTTTTTCCATATATTATCGTGCGCGGGGGGAGATTTGAACTCCCATGGAATTGCTCCCGCTACCACCTCAAGGTAGTGCGTCTACCAGTTTCGCCACCCGCGCATACTTGAACTTTATCAAAAAAATCCATCTTTGTGAAATGGATTTTTTGTTCTTGCCCCGCCGTGGCGTGGGTTATTCTTCTGATTTTTCTTCGATGTTTTCCTCCGCTATTTCTGGTTCATCACTTTTTTGCATTGTCACGCCACGCATTTTCCTGCGTACATCTTTAACTGCCTTTGTTCTGACATAGTAAAGCTTCGATCTTCTGGCTCGAGCTTTTTTTGTAATCTCTATTCTATCAATCATTGGAGAATAAATAGGAAAAATTCTTTCAACTCCCACCCCTGAGGCAACTTTTCTAACTGTAAAAGTAGCGCCAATCTCTGTGCCATGCTTTCTGGCAAGAACTATGCCTTCAAAAGCCTGCAAGCGGAACTTGCCTTTTTCTTCCGGAATTTTAGACCAAACACGCACTGTGTCGCCGGCTTTAAAATCAAGCTTCTCTCGCTCTTTTATATTTACTGGGCTGAGTTTGGTTTTGTCTACTGCCATCCCATTTAAAAATTTAACTAATAAATTAATATGTCCCGGATTTTTGCTGATTTTTAAACGGGACAAGTAATCATTAATCTAACATAAACCTTTTACTTTTGCAATTTTTCGAACTCCTCTGGAACCGGAGACTCCACTTTTATAATTTTACCCTTCAAATTTTTAAACTCTATTGATTTTGCGTGTAACGCCAGCCGATTTAATGTTTTTGGGCAAAGACCCTTAGGGTTATAAAGAGAATCACAAACAATAGGATGATTCAAAAATTTCATATGAACACGGATCTGATGTGTCCTTCCTGTTTTTGGTTTTATTTCTAAGTATGTAAATGGCGCAGTGTGCACAAAATTTTTGTCTCCGAGGGTCCCGCCCCGTACTCGGGGAAGGGCGCAGGAGAAAAAATTTTGTGCACACGGAACCTTAAATCTTTTCAAAACTTTGTATTCTGTAATCGCCTCACGCATCTCTCCTCGCGCGCCCCGACCGGCAAGTCTTCTGCGAAAATCTGAGGGGCTTCTGCCAATTGACTTATTTATTGTTCCAGTATCATTTTTTAGCCAGCCAGAAACAATCGCAATATAAGTTTTCTTTATTTCTCTGTCCATAAATTGTTTTTTGAAATACGCAAAAGCCTCTTTTGTTTTGACAACAATAAGAACTCCGGATGTTTCCTTGTCTAATCGATGCACTATTCCAGGACGATCAATTTCTTGTTCATTAAAAGTTACCGGCTCTCCTACCCCTTTCAGTTTTGGATAATTTTTAATAATCCAGTCGGTGATTGTTTTTTCCCTAGTTTTTCCATCAGGATGTACCATAAAACCAGAGGGTTTATCTATGGCCAAAATATCTTTATCTTCATATAGCACTTTTATCTTCATGATTGAAATCTTATTAAAAATAATATATTATTACAAGTGTTTTATAGCACGCGCGGTTAGCTCAGTTGGTAGAGCAACCCGTTTACACCGGGAAGGTCGGGGGTTCGAGTCCCTCACCGCGCACATTGCCCTCGTAGTTCAATGGATAGAACAGAGCTCTTCTAAGGCTTCGATGGGGGTTCGATTCCCTCCGAGGGCGCAAAAGGTTTTTTGTTTTTTTTAAATACTTGTACCAAGACCGGAATAATAGAAAGAATTATGATTAGAAGAATAATCGGCAAAATAAATCGATCTATGTTTTTTATTGAATTTCCTAAAAAATAACCGGCAAACGTCATAGATGCTGTCCACAAAAGACCTCCTAAAATATTCCAAAAAATAAAAATCTTATATTCCATATTCCCTACTCCGGCCATGATCGGGGCAAAGGTTCGCACTATCGGCACAAAGCGCGCAAGTGTTATTGTTTTATTTCCATGCTTTTTAAAAAATATTTCTGTTTTTTCTATATTCCTTTTATTCCAAAAAAAAGAATCTGGTTTTGAAAAAATCCTAGGCCCAACTTTTTTGCCGAAATAATATCCAACTGAGTCTCCAAGCACTGCCATAACAAAACAACCCAAAAACAAAAGCATTATATTAAAATGCCCTGCAGATGCTAAAATCCCAGCAGTGAAAAGAAGCGAATCTCCCGGTAAAAAAAATCCAAAAAAAAGTCCAGATTCAGCAAAAACAAATAAAAAAATGCCTATCAGTCCAATCGCTTGTATTAAAGGCATTATTTCAAAAATGTGCATAAATTTTTATTTTGCTTTTGCGCCAACCGGAATTTCATCATTGGGTTCCAATAAAGAAAATTTACCATCATCTGTAGAAACTGCAAGTATCATACCTTGGCTTTCAAGGCCTTTTATTATTCTTGGTTCTAAGTTTGCAACAAACATGCATTTCTTTCCAACCAAAACAGAATGATCTGGAAAAAATAAAGAAATGCCGGAAATTATTTGTCTTGGCTTTTCTTCAGCCAAATCAACTTCTAATTTTAAAAGCTTGTCGGTGTCAGGAACTTTTTCTGCCGATAGAATTTTCCCAACCACTATGTCTATTTTTTTAAAGTCGTCTATCGAAATCATTTTTGTAAATTTATTTTATCCAAATATCTCTGTAATATTAGCGCGGCGGCTGAAGCATCTACTTTTACGCTTTTTTGTTTTTTAACTTTCCTAGCGTTATTTTTTCCTTTTCCTTCCTTTCTCCGAGCTTCAACAGAAGTTAAAAACTCTCTTTCCATATGAATCGGTAAATTAAACTTTGACTGAAGTTCTTGGACAAAAATCTTTATTTCTTTGAACAAAGGATTGGGGCTACCTTTTAAATCAAGAGACTCTCCTACCACAACTTCCGAGATATTTTCTTTTTTAAGAATATCTCCTATAACCTTAAATGCATTTAAATCATTTGGGACTAGCCCTTTTGGAAAAGCCAAAGTTCCATTTTCGTCAGAAATTGCAATACCAATACGCTTGGTTCCATAATCAATGCCTAAAAATCTCATAAATAAATACTAGCACCCTGTAGTGAATTTTGGAAATGCGTAAAGCGCTCCCTATGGGGAATTTTCCAAAATCCACTACAGGGTAGCACAAAAGAAAGTTTTCTGATATTATATAAAATATGATAAACCCATATGTAGATTACAAAATGCCATTACCAATATTAGTTTTAATAGTAGTTTGGACGCTCTTTTGGAAGATTTATGCTGTCTGGACAGCAGTAAAGAACAATCACAAGGGCTGGTTCGTCGCTGTGCTTATTTTGAACACCTTCGGAATTTTAGAGATAATTTATCTGTTCTATATTGCAAAGAAAAAATGGAGTGATGTAAAAAGAGTTTTTGTCGGAATGGTAATACCGAAGAAGAATCTTAAGAAAAAAGAGTCTATCCCGACAGAAGAAGAAGTTAAATAAAATACAAAACTAAAATACCCCACCAGGGGTATTTTTATATTGAGGCTTGAAAAAAGCCATATAATAAAGTAATGTGTAAGAGCGGAAAGGGAGGCGTGGCTGAGTGGTTGAAGGCACCTGTCTTGAAAACAGGAGACTCTTAACGGGGTCCGTGAGTTCGAATCTCACCGCCTCCGCAGTAAGAATAAAGTATCGGCATGACCCGAGTACTTAGGGTCATAGGGCGACCCGATTACCTAGAAATAGGTATCTAAGTTAAAATGCTAATGTTATGACAATAGTCCATGTACATATTGAAAGGACGGGTGGAGTTTTCTTGCAAGATCTATACGAGCGAAAATATCCAGGTTCGGGGATGCTTTGGTATAACACTCGCGATAACTTATTTGCCCCCTTTAATATTAAAACAGCTAACTATACCAAGAATTGGCAATTAAAATTGTATGCCTTTATCGCCCGCCGGCTTCCATCCATTAGATTTCTTATGATCAAACTGCGAACATGGCGCCGTAAGCGTCAGGCAGTTCCTTTGAAGAACTTATCCTCCGCCACTGTTGTAATCGGACATTTTGCTGTTAATAAGATTCTTCCGTACCTTCCTTCAAACCAGCACGAATATCGAACGGTCATACGTGATCCACTTGCTCGTATGTGGTCTCATTTCAATCATTTCCAGGCTCATAGAGGAGACGTCGGACAGAGAGTGGTTCCAGAGCATAGAGAAAATATGACTTTCGAAGAGTTTGCCATGTTGCCTGAAATGAAAAACTACCAGACTCAGGCCATAGGTCTTGATTTGTCGATTTATAAACATATTGGAATTACAGAAAAGCTGGAATCTTTTTGCAAAAACACAGGGTTAACAGACAAAGCATCGTCCCGAGAAAAGATTAATCATTTTGGAAATGCGTTGCCAGAATTGACCCAGGATTTCCTCAAGGCTTTTAAAATATTTCACGATCAGGATTACAGACTTTATAATTCAGTTTTGAAAATTAATGCTTCCGACCCACATACCTCGTCCTAACTCTCAAAATGATGCCAAAATACCATTACGCTGTATCACCGCCCTGGTACTTAACCCACATGGCCCGCATTAAAAACTTATATTAAATAGTGGCAAGGCGATTTTTAAAACAATCATTACTAATGCAAAAAAAATAAAAAATCCCCCAACAAGACGATCAAGAAAACTCTCCTTTAATTTATTCGCTATAACCGAAGAAAAGGCACCCCCAATAGCAGCAGAAATTCCTATAATAATCCCAAGATTGATATTTAAATTTCCATTTTCTGCGTAACCGATCATCCCTGAAAGAGCAGTGAAAAGCATAATGAAACTAGAAGTGCCGATTGCTTTTTTAATAGGAAAATCCAAAACTGAATAAAGAAAGACAAAGACAGTAAGTCCCCCTCCCGCTCCAAATATCCCCGTAGTAAGTCCTATAAAAAGACCGGCAAAAACCATAGAAATTGGATTTCTAAAAAGAATAGAAAATTTTTTCGGAAGTCTTAATGTTGAATGACTCCCATTAGAAATGCCGTTCTGCCAAATTTTTACCCCAAAAAAGATCATACATACTGACAAAACAGCCATAATGAGAATTTTAGAGACCGAAACCACAAAAAACGAACCAACCTGGGCCCCCAACAAGGATCCAACTAAAATCCAAACAGAACTTTTTACATCTAAATTTTTTAAACGAGCGTAGGAAATAGAAACAGAAAGAGAGGCAACAACATCAACCAAAAGACTTGTTCCTAAAACAACCGGCAAAGAAAAATCAAAAAAGGTCGATAAAATAGGCACTAAAACAAGAACCCCTGAAGCCCCAGTAATGCCAGTAATGCCTCCAACAAATAACCCCAAAAGGATTAATTCGATATTTAACATAAAGCATATTATAGCAATAATATAATTTACATACACTTTTAATTTTTAATTTGATATAATTAAATTAATGAATTCGTCTGAAAAAATAGAATGGTCAGCGCCAGAATATGAAGATAAAAAAAGAAATGTTGATTGGTTTTGGGCACTAGGTGTTATTGTCATTGCTGTTTCAATAACATCAATCATTTACGGTAACTACTTTTTTGCAATACTTATTATTATAAGTGGAATACTGCTTGGATTTTTTGCAGTCAAAAAACCAGAAACAGTTTTTTATGAGCTAAATAAAAAGGGATTAAAAATAAAAACCCGCTTATTCCCTTTTGAAAACATAAAAGCCTTTTGGGTGCAAACAAGCCCTAAGCAAGTTCTTTTTATAAAATCTGAAAGATTATTTATGCCGATAATTTCAGTGCCAATAGAAAACAATTTTGGGGAAGAGATACGATCAATAATGCTTGCGCATAATGTAACCGAAGAGGAAATGAAAGAAAATCCGTCTGAAAAGATAATGGACAAGCTTGGTTTTTAAGTTTTGATTTTTCTAAATAAATTGCTAATCTAAAAATACAATTAGTAATGCCCCCGTAGTTCAACGGATAGAATGCAAGCTTGCGGAGTTTGTGATTGAGGTTCGATTCCTCACGGGGGCGCATTGCATAATTCAAAATTTTGTGTTATTATTTACTTATGAACTTAAATCCGGAAAAAAAATCTTTCGAAAACAAAACGGTTCACCCTTCCTTAGATAAAAAACTTTTGTTATCTGAAATATTATCCGACCCAAAAAAAGGATTGGATAAAAATATCATCAGTAAAGCTGAAAAACTTTTGGGTGGAAAAGAAAAACTATCAGAATTAATACAAGATCTAATAGTAGATGAGACCATCATTCGCCAGGAAAAAATTGACTCGCCAGAACAAAATCTAGAAAAAATAAAAAGTGATATTTTTTTAGAAATAGATAAAAAAGTAAGTTTATATATTGAAAACTATCCCCTGTTCGAAAAATGTCGTAAGGCTTTTTCAAGTGCAAAAAACTTGGAAGAATTTTTGGAGATAAAAGAGCTACTAATTGAGATAGCCAAAAAAATTGGCCAATATGACGCCAGTGATACCCCAGAAGCACAAAAACGCAATGAGGCATTAGTAAAACAAAACAAGACACTACTTGAAAATCCATCTGGAGTTTTTAAGTTTTTTTTTGATCCAGAATATGTAAAAACAAAAAGAAAAGATCTTCATAATATAAACGGCCTCTATATGCCGGACAAAGAAAATCCCGATGGAGGCGATGGGTGGGAAGACAAGAAAATTGGAAACAAGCAAATTAGTACAGTAATAGACACTTCCGGCCACGGACTTCGTCAAGCCTATGCTAAATTATTTATTGAAAAAATTTTATCTTTAGCGACCGAAGACGGTGACGATTTATTTGAAATTGATAATTTTTTATTAGAAATAGACGAAGCATCATTTTTTCAATTTCAATTAAATGCCGCAATGATTCGAACAGAAATTGAAGAAGACGAAAACGGGGAGCTGAACATGAATGCACAGATAAGTGGAGATACTGGATTTTTTATTTACCGTCCAAAAACAAGAGAAATAATTATAAGTGGATTTGAAGGAGAATATCCTGGAGTTAAAATTAACAAAGACTTTAAAAGAATGTCTGCTATGGGAACGGGATATAAAAACAAGACATCTTTTGCAAAATCAACAAGCATAAAACTAAACAAGGATGACAAAGTATATTTATTTAGTGACGGAGGTAAGGGTGGCATAAAAGATGCATTTGAACAAATAGGAAAAATAAACCATCCAATAGATGATAAAATCATAATTAACTCAACTAAAGATCGTAAAATTCAAGGAAAACAAAGAGACGACATAACAGTATTAAAAATCCGTTAATATAAATAAAATAAAGATAAGTATGTTATATTTACGCTATGTCCTTTATTAAAACAGACGAAGAAATTGTCTCTCTCTATAAAACTGGAAATAAAAAAATATTTAAGGAATTGGTAGACCGCTACACTCCCCCACTTTACAACTTTAGCGCACGCCTAATAGGTAAAGATAATGCTCCCGATATGGTTCAAGAAGTTTTTATAAAAGTGTGGAAAAATATTAGTAATTTTAATCCTTCAAAGGCAAGCCTCAAAACTTGGATTTTTGCCATCGCTAAAAATTCTATCACCGACTTTTTGAGAAAAAGAAAATGCTTAAATTTTTCTGACTTGGAGTACGAAGAGGATCCTGTTTTTTCAGAAAACATAGTTGATGAAAATATACTTCCCGATGAAGCCTTACAAAGGTTGCAAAATTCTTCTCTTTTAGACAAGCTACTAAATCAATTACCCCCACAGTACAAAACAGTCTTGATCCTTCATTACCAGGAAGAAATGACCTTTAATGAAATAGGAAAAATTTTAGAAAAGCCATTAAATACCGTCAAAAGTTATCACCACCGAGCAATTTTGGAACTTCGTAAGACAATTTAGTATAATAAAAAAATTATGAAAAAAATTTCTTGTATAATCCCCGCCTACAATGAAGAAAAGGGTATTGGTAATGTTTTATCTGTTGTGGTGCCATTAGTAGGCAAATATCTTTACGAAGTAATAGTTGTCGATGATGGATCAAGTGACAATACAAAACAAATCGTAAAAAAATTTACACAAACCAAACTAATAGAACACACCACAAACGAAGGAAAAAGCAAAAGTGTTGCAGATGGGATAAAAATTGCAGGTGGTGATTATATTTTTATGCTCGACGCTGATTTAAAATTTTTAAATGAAAAAAACATCATTGACCTAATAGACCCCATTGAGAAAAATATTGCCCAGGTATCTATGGATTACCGTAAAAATTCCTGGCCTCTTTTTCCTTTTAAGGGTATTGATTATTTGTCGGGAGAAAGAATAATGCCAAAATATTATTTATCGGAGAAGATAAATAAAATGAGTTTACTTCCTAGTTATGGGTTAGAAGTATTTTTAAATAGAATAATTATTAAAAATA
>JAHJBA010000017.1 GCA_018813625.1 Patescibacteria group bacterium
ATATGGTGTTTTTTCATATTCAAACCATGATTCCTTTATTGACTCATTTCCAATTAATTCATCTATGATGGATTTTAGAGATATGATTTTTAATCAAGGTCGTATCCCCTATAATGTGCCCGACTTTGGTAATTTTTATAATAATAAAATCGGTGCATCTCTCATGAGACTTTTGAGGAATATTCCAATTGAAAGAAATACTGGGGACACAAAAATAAAGAACGATTTTGTTAACAAAAGTTGCCAGATATTAAAAAAGAATAATTTACATCTTTTTTTTGAAGGGGGCAGGACTATTGATGAAATTAGGCCATGCGTTTCTGGTGTAGCTGAAATTATTTTAAATCTTCTTGAAGAGAATTTTGATTTGATTATTGTCCCTATTTTTATAGATGGTATGAAAAAAGTAATGCCAAGAGAGATTGGGCAAAATTATTTTAAAATATCTTGTCACAGGCATAAAGTTAAAGTAATTTTTGGAAAACCCATTGATTTTTCTGAAATTCTCGATAAAGATTTTTCGAGAGAAAAGAAAATTAATAAAATTAAAAAAAAGGTTAGGGATTCTGTCATTGTCCTTTAACAGTAATTTAAAATACCTCCTAAGCACAGGAGGTTTTTTATTTAAAATATTCTGGAGTGTTTTCGTACATCCAGTCTAAAAGTCCTTTCATTATAAATGAAGCACCGACGCTATTTGACGAAGGTCCCGCTTCCATCATTACCACAAAAGCGTATTGAGGGTTTTTATAAGGGAAAAAACCAACGACCCATGAGTTCACTTTATTTTTAGCAACTCCGAGTTGGGCAGTACCGGTTTTTGAAGCTACTTGTATATAGGGAACATTGAGGATAGAAGAAGTTCCGTAAAGTACACCATCTCTCATACCCTCATGAATAACATCAAAATATTCTTTATTTAAATCTACAACAGAAATTTCAGATTCTTTTACCGTATCTCCTAATACAAAATGAGGAGTTATAAGCTTTCCGTAATTAGCAATAGCAGAAATTGCGCGGGACATTTGAAGAGGGGTGACCTGGAAGCCGTATTGCCCAATGGCGGTGTGGTAAGTATCTCCAATTCTCCATGGGTCATTTTTAAAGTTTTTTGCTTTCCATTCAGGGCTTGGAATAACTCCTTCTTTTTCATCTGGTAAATCAACCTTTGTTTTTTCACCTATACCAAAAATTTGTGCATATTTTTCTATGTTTGCTATTCCTAAACCTTTTTGTTCTTCAAAACCACCTCCTATCTCATAGAAATAAACGTCGGACGAAACAGCAATCGCTTGCCTCATGTCAACCCAACCATGGGCTTTCCAATCTTTGAAAATTGATTTTTGATTAGGAAAATATGGATTTGGTATTGAAATTGATCCAGTTGAAAGTATTTTTTTTGATGGATCTATTATTTTTTCGTTTAGTGCTCCCATAGCAAAAAAAGGTTTTACGATGGATCCGGGGGTATACAATCCAGATATATTTTTATCTAGAAGTACTTTTCGTTTATCATTTAGGTAGCCCTTTATTATTTCGCTCTCCTTGCCCAAAGAAAGTATTCCTGAATCATATTCCGGGAAGCTAGTAGACGTTATTATTTCCCCATTCTGGGTATTTATCAATATACCTGCTCCCCCGTTAAAAGAGTAATTTTCTGAGAAGCTTTTGATTAAGTCAAACATCTTACTTTGAATTCTTGAATCGATGGTTGTTATTAATTCTTGCCCATGCTTTGGTGCATTTACAATATTTTCAGAGTGAACCTTTTTTTCTGCATCTATTTCCACTATTTTTGAGCCATTTTCGCCCTTTATCGTTGAATTATATTGCTTTTCAAGTCCATCCTTGCCTATGAATTCATTTTGCCAATAATTACCAGCCTTATCTTTCATTGGGTAGCTCACATAACCTAAAAGGTGCGAAAAGCCTGGAGATAAATACATACGGGTAGAAAAATCACTATTCCCATCTTTAATATTCCAAACAAGTTCCTTTTTATTTCTATCGTAGATTATTCCCCTATCAGCAAAAATAATTTGTTTTTCTAGAGTATTATTTTGACTCCTTTTTAAGTAGGCCTCACCCTTTAGAATTTGGAGATATCCTAACCTAGCTGAATATGCTACTCCACATAATATAAAAAAAAATCCAAGAAATAAAATTGTTCTTTTTGAAATTGGTTTTTCTATCCTTCCCTCGAATTGCTGGCGATCAAAATTTTGCAAATTTTTTGAATCAAGAAAAATTTCGTCTGGTTCTACGAAAAGATTGATATTCTTGGTTTTATTTTTTCCTATTTTTTTTCTTCTCATTTATTTTTTCATCGTTCGTCGTAGAATTTTAATTTTCCCTTTATTAACCTAATTATTATCAAAATTAGAATTGATATAAATAAGGAAATAAGTACCAGGTTAAAAAATCTAGTTTCTTTCACTCCGAAAAGTAGGTCCGAAATAAAAAAAAGAAAGATCGCTTCTAAAAAGAATGGGAAATAAAATGCTCCTAAAAGTGCCAAAAAAATGGACAGCCAAAATGGCATAAAGATTATTGAAAATAACAGAATCAAGATAGCCAAGACTCGAAGCATATAGGTTCATATTACACGCTTCACGTAAAAATACAAATTTAAAATTAATATTATAACTTGATTGACAAGTCATTAAAAGGTTGTTAATATAATAAAAAATTCTTTGAAACATTGGCTAACTAAAATCATAATTATGGCAAAAGAAATTCCTTTTCAAAAAATAACATTAAGGCCGTTTAACCTTAATGATCAGACTACCTTAAACGCCCTGGGGGAAAAAATTTGTCCTCCTGAGACTAAAAGGATTCTGATTGATCACATAAATACATGTTATGTGGCTCACAGATTTAAATATCCACAAAAGCCAAAGGAATTTTACATTATCCCATTTTTGGGGATGCATAAAACCTTTGAGAATTTTTCTCTCAAGCCGCCAGAATTTGCGTGCCTATGGCTACCATCGGTGGCCTTGAACGCTGAGCAAATTATTGCAGATGCCCCCGAAGATCTTAAGGAATGGCTTTCGATAATTGCGTGGGATTATTGCAGTTTTTCAATATTCAGGTCAAACCATGTCCTTGTCGCAGACCTTTCTATGGGATTTCCCACTTTTGTTTTATGGGAAAATAATTATCAATTTAATCCTGAATGCTGTATTTTGGCCGAACCATGCGGGTAATTAATTTTTAAAGAGACCAGCGACATTGTTGTTGGTCTTTTATTTTTTGGCTGGGAGACTTGGAATCGAACCAAGATTCACGGCTTCAAAGGCCGCTGTCCTACCGTTAGACGATCTCCCAATATTTTTATATTTTCAATTTCAAGTTTTTTTATTCTCGATATTTTGTGACCACTATATCACATTTTTTTTATAAAAGTAATTGCATTAATATCCTATTTATGTTATCTTCAAAGTAGGTCGTATTTTGCTAGTTTAACTTATTTTATTTTATGGACGACAATACAAACGTACCTACTTCTGATGTTCCGGCAACAGAAGAAACAACAACAGAAGGTCAAACTGAAAATCAAACTGAAGGATCTACCGATCAACCTGCAGCATAGTCTTTTACAAATTGACTAACAAAACCCCCACTTTCTAGTGGGGGTTTTGTTATTGTTTGAGGATTTTTATCAAAGCGAGCTCTAGGGGTAGTTCTGAAATGAAAGCATGGTCTATGTTTTGATATGCTTCGAGGAGAATTGACAAGGCGGGAGACCGAATCATCCCGGTCTTGTCTTGTTTTATTATTTCTTTTAAGAATTTTAAGTCGGTGTCAGATAAATCATTGACCATTTCTTTTTCAAGTTTTGGCGCATATTTTAAAACTATCGCCATTCGGAATTTTTGGATGATGAGCTTGATATATAATTTAATATCTAGATTTTCACTAGAAGCTTTTCTAATAACCTCAATACCCTCTTCCAGTTTTTTTTCAGCTATGGCGGAAATGAAGTCATTAACCAAGGTTGTTTTAGGGGCACCCGTTATTTTTTCTACATCTTCCCTCTTTATTTTTTTAGTTTTCGCAAAATTCAAAACTTTTTGCAAAGCGCCAAGTACATCACGGAAGGACCCATCTCCTAAGATCGCTAGAAGTTCAGCGCTTCCAGCATCAAGCTCAAAACCCTCCTCCTTTGATATTTCTAGGGCCATATTTTTTAATATTACATCGGAAGGTTTTTTGAATGTAAATGTTTGACAACGGGAAATTATGGTATCTGGGACTTTCTGAAGTTCTGTTGTGGCAAGAATAAAAATAACATGTTTAGGTGGCTCTTCTATGGTTTTTAGTAATGCTCCCCATGCATCTCGGGAGAGCATATGAACTTCATCAATGATATAAACTTTATATTTTGAGTCAAAAGGTAGAACTCTCACACCATCGCGCAATGTTCTTATATCTTCAATTCCTCTGTTTGAGGCAGCATCTATTTCATAAAGATCGTTTTCAGAAATTCCTATCTGGGAAGCAAAAATCCTCGCCACGGAAGTCTTGCCTGTCCCGCGTGATCCGACAAAAAGGTAGGCATGTGAGACTTTTTCATCTTCCACTGATTTTTCTAAAACGGAAACAATATGATCCTGCCCCAGGACCTCTTTGAAGCTTTTTGGCCTATATTTACGATATAATGCTAAATTATCCATCAAAAAAGTATATCAAATTTTTTTTAAAAAATCATTTATTATCTTTTCTACTTGTTTGGCATTTTTTGTTTCCATTAACTTTGTACGTAAATCTTTTGCCCCATCAAAACCGTTCACATAAGCTTTAAAGTGTTTTTTCATTACATCAAAATTTTTATATTTAGGTTCTGAAAGTTTTTTATCAAAAATTTGAACATGCTCTATTAAGACTTTTAATTTTTCTTCGAGCGAAATATTCAAATTTAATTCTGATGAAAAAAACCATGGATTGCCAAAAACTCCGCGACCGATCATTATTCCATCACAACCGTATACAAGGGCTTTATTTTTCGCATCTTGCAAATCTTTTACGTCACCATTACCGATAAGCAAAACATCTTTACCACTTTTTATAATTAATTTTTTTACCTTTTTGATATGATTCCATTCTGCTGGAACAAGCGATAGTTCTTTTTTAGTACGAAGATGAACAGTAAGTGCAGAAATATCTTCTTTAAGTAATTCAGGAATCCAGCTCTCAATTTCTTCTTTATGAAAACCGGTTCTTGTTTTTACTGATACAGGGATATTTTTTCCGGAAGATTTTATTCCCGCATGGGCTGATTGAATAATTTTTCGAGCAAGTTTAGGAGTTTTGATTAGCGCAGATCCAGCGCCTTGGCTTATCACAGATTTATCTGGACAACCCATATTTATATCTATTCCATCAAAACCAAGGCTAGCTATATACTGACAAGCTGTTTTCATATTCTCAGGATTTGCGCCAAAAACTTGGGCCACGATTGGTCTTTCGCGTTCTGAAAATTTTAAGACATGCGCTAGTTTTTTTCTGGCAAATTTATTACACAAGCCGTCTGCTGCTACAAATTCTGTCCAGAAAACAATTTTCTCTTTATTTTCCCTGTCTTTACCATATTTTGCCAAAATATAACGAAAAGCGATATCAGTAACATCCGACATCGGCGCAAGGCAGAAAAAAGGTTTTTTTAATTTTCCCCAAAATCCAGGATCATTCATTTTTTAGTTCTTTTGTAAATTTATAGTAAACTTTATTTCCAAACCTCAAGTCAATATACAGAAGAGAAGAATATTTATTTTTAAAATTAGATTGAAGTGGTTCTGTAGAAAGTGCCGCCTGAAGATTTTCCGCCAGTTTTTCAAAATCAGAATCCATTTTAAAAATTATTCTAGGCCCTATCATGGGTCCATAGGAAAGGGCCATATTTCCATCTTCGTTTTCATCTAGCCAAAAGGCAGTTGGCCTTAGATTCAGTTGTTCTAGATTATTTTTAAATGAAATTATATTAACCCAATAATCCTTTAAAAAGTATGAACCGAGCAACTCACCATTGTTGTGTCCGTAAAATTTGAAGTAGACTTCCCCAGAGAAATACGGCGCTTCGTCAAAAACATACCCTTTGTTGTCTAGAAAATAACATTTGTTGTCATCATTATTTTTGTTTAATGTTGGTATTGAGATGCCACACCAAAGATATTTTCCTTCATATTCTGAAACTAGGACTTCTAGTTTGTCTGGTTCTTCATTACTAAATGAAATATCCTTTATTCTTTTATATTTTTGAAGAAGTTCACTTTTAATTTTTTTCTCTGGGCAAATCAAAAAATTTGATTTTGGGAAAAGCCATAAATAATTTCCTTCCATATTTGAATTAATTATTTCCTCTATCTTTTCGATACTTACTACTCTATTACCAGATATTGTAATCTGGCTTATATTTATTTTTTGCCACTTAAAAAGAAAAGAAAGCCCTATAAAAAACATCAAAAAAAATAGAAAAAAGATGATTGTTCTATTTATCAACTTTCTTCTCTTCTTTCTCTTAAGCTCTTCCAGTCGTTTTGAGCTTAAAATATTATTTTTTTTCATCCATTAAAATTACTATCTAATAAAATCTTTCCCGCCCATGTATTTTTGCAATACCTCTGGAATTTTGACAGAACCATCAGCTTGTTGAAAATTTTCAACTAAGGAAACTAGAATTCTTGGCGTGGCTACTGCGGTTGCATTTAATGAATGAGCATATTTAATTTTTCCATCTTTATCTTTATAGCGAATATTACATCGTCTGCATTGAAAATCGTGGAAATAAGAAGCAGATCCTAGTTCGCGGTATTTACTTTCCTTTGGAATCCAAGCTTCTACGTCATACATCTTTACGTGCCCACGGCCAAGATCTCCACCGCAAGCACTTATGGTTCTATATGGCAAATTGAAAGATTCAATGAATTCTTCAAAATTTCTATTAAGCTCTTCGTGAAATTTTACTGATGAATTATGATTTGCTTCGCACAAAATTAATTGTTCAAATTTAAAAAATTCATTAACCCTGATTAACCCCTTTACATCCTTACTATGTGCACCTGCCTCCCGGCGATAAGATGGAGAAAATCCTAAATATTTTTTGGGAAGTTCATCTATCGACAAAACTTCCCCAGAATGAAAGGCCATTAAGGATATCTCAGCTGTAGCAATCAATCCGTCGTTATCCTGGGTGAAATAAATATCATCTACCCCAGCAGGGAGATGTCCTGTTCCATAAAAATTAGTTTTTTTTACGATGGTTGGCGGAATAATGAGGTTGAATTTCTTTTGCGTAAAAAAGTCTAAAGCATAATTCCAAATTGCAAAACAGAGACGTACTCCTTCGCCAGTTAAATAATACCCGCGGAATCCATGAACTTTTGTTCCACGTTCAAAATCAACTAATTTTAGTTTTGTCATTAACTCCAAATGATCCTTAGGTTCAAAGTCAAATTTTGTTTGCTCTCCCCATGTTTTTATTTCTTGATTATCCGCCTCTCCTTCTCCCTCTGGTACCGAAATATCAGGAACATTAGGAACTTCAAGCATCAACTTTTGCCATTCATCCGTTATTTGTTTTAGTTTTTCTTCTTTTGCCTTAATTTCTTCTTTAACGGTGCGCATTTCCTCAATCAGTTGAACTTTAAGCTTAGGGTCCTGGTCGTGGGCTATGTCGTTTGAAACTCTATTAACCTCACTTCGCAAGTTTTCAACCTCTTTTAACTCTTTTAAGCGCTCATCATCGAGAAATATTAATTTTTCTATATCTACTTTGACATGTTTCTTTTTTGCTCCAGCTTCAACTAATTCCTTGTTTTCTTTTATAAATTTTATATCTAACATATTTCTAATTATACGCAAACGCTGATATAATTGCAAAATATGGAAATAAAAATAAGAAGATTGCCTAAAGAAAAATTTCCCCCAGAGCTTATGGAAATTCCTCAGCCTCCGGAGAATCTTTGGATTATTGGAGACTTGCCAAAAGAAAAATTAATATATTTGTGTGTTGTTGGTTCTCGCAAATTTACTTCCTATGGGAAGGAAGCATGTGAAAAAATAATCGCTGGACTAAAAGGCTACCCCATTGCCATTGTTTCTGGTTTTGCTATGGGTATAGATACAATAGCCCACAAAAAAGCAATGCAAGTTGGGCTCAAAACTTTAGTTTTTCCTGGGTCTGGACTTTCAAAAGAAGCTATTTATCCGAAAGTAAATTTTCATTTGATTCCAGAAATTATAAAAAATGAAGGATGTTTAATTTCTGAATTTGAGCCAGACTTTAAGGCAACCCAATGGGGGTTCCCCATGCGTAACAGATTAATGGCAGGTATTTCAAAAGCCGTGCTTGTAATAGAGGCGGAAGAAAAATCTGGAACTTTGATCACCGCAAGACTTACAACTGAATACAATAGGGATTTACTTGCCGTCCCGGGTTCTGTTTTTTCTTTAACTTCGAGAGGTACAAACAGATTAATCAGACAAGGAGCAGTACCAGTCACTTGTGCGGAAGATGTATTGGAAGCTCTTGGTTTTGAACAAAAAAAAGATGATGAGAAACAGGCAAAACTTTTTGAAGATTTATCGAAAGAAGAAAAAATGGTAGTGGATCTACTTCGAGAATCTAAGCCTCGCGATGATTTGGTGCGAGAAATGAAAATGCCAATCCAGGATGCTAATTCCCTTCTCTCTGTGATGGAAATAAAAGGCTTAATAAAAGATGAGTTAGGAGAAATTCGATTAGCGTAATAATTTTTTATAAAATAAAAAAACCCAACGTCTTTGTGACGTGGGTTTTTGTTTTTTATTGCTCTACTATAATCCCGGTGGCAACTACTTTTTCTTTTTCAAGAAGTTCAAGTTGCCTGAGGTTTATAAAGAGCCCAGCTTCGGATCCTTCAATGATCCGGTATGGCTCGCCCCTGTAGATGATGGTTGTATCGTTGTCCGTTTTTAAAACGAACACACCGTTTCTCATGACGAATGGTAGCCCTACGGAATCTCTTCCGTCAAAGGCCACATTAAGCTGGCTTTTCGAATATGATATCAGCTTACCGGGTGTTTTGGGTGGTATCCTGAAAGTGTAAGATTTTGAAGTCTTCTTGTCTTCAAGAACCCCGAGATTTATTGTGTCCGTTTTTTCAACCCGGACCAGGTTTATTTCAATGATGTTTTCGCCGTTGGAATACTGAAGCTTTTCCAGTTTTCCGTCTTTGACGAGTTCGTAATCTTTCACCATATCCTTGGATAATTGTGTCCAGGAAACGGTTTTGCACGACTGTACCAAAAATATGGCAAGCAATGCTACCAGAAAAGGACTGATTTTTTTCATATTTCCTTGTTTTTGTTTGATTATTCCAAATAACTTCTTTAGTGTTATTATACATAAACAAGGAGAAAAGTCAAGTATTAAAGGACTATGTTTGCTAAAAATATAAATTTCGTGTAATACTTAGCAATAATGAAATTATTGATTGTAGAGTCACCATCAAAGGCAAAAACCATTGAGAAATATCTTGGGGGTGATTTTACTGTACGAGCATCTGTCGGACATATACGTGATTTACCGAAATCAAACAAGCAAGCCATTGATATAGAAGCTGGATTTGTGCCACGTTATGAAATTTCAAAAGGTAAAGAAAAAATTGTACGTGAGCTTCAAAAGCTTGGAGAAAAAGCGAACGAAATACTTTTAGCAACAGACCCTGATCGCGAAGGAGAAGCTATAGCTTGGCATATAGAAGAATTATTGAGAGAAGATACAAAGGTTAAAGCATCTATTAGGCGTGTAGCCTTTAATGAGATCACAAAAGACGCGATAGAAGAAGCATTGAAACACCCTAGAGATATAGATACCCCTCTTAGACGTGCCCAAGAGGCTCGTAGAGTACTAGATAGACTTGTGGGTTATGATCTTTCAGGATTAATTTGGAAAAAAGTACGCTACGGACTTTCTGCTGGAAGAGTTCAGTCTCCTGCGCTTCGTATAATAATGGAACGAGAAAGAGAAATCCGCGCTTTCATTCCGGAAAAGTTTTGGAGAATTTCGGGACTTTTTGAGACAGAAGAGAAAGTAAAATTAACTCTAGAATGTTCTGAGGAGCCTCGTGACAAGAACCTAGTTGATAAAATTCTTCATAGTGGTAAGAATGGAATTTGGAAAATTTCTGGAGTAAAAGAATCTGAACAAAAACGTTCCCCTCGTGCTCCGTTTACAACTTCAACTCTTCAACAAACGGCAAGTTCGCGTCTTGGATATTCCCCTTCTCGTACTATGCAAATTGCCCAAAAACTTTACGAATCTGGACATATAACTTATATGAGAACTGACAGTACGAATTTGTCTGCCCAGGCTCAGGCACAAATACTTTCCTTGGTTGATAAAGAGTACGGCACAGAATATTCGCAAGCTAGAATATACAAAACAAAATCAAAAAATGCACAGGAAGCTCATGAAGCTATCCGTCCTACACACATAGAAAATTTTCAGGCAGGTACAGATGAACAGACAAAGCTTTATAGGCTTATTTGGGAACGTACGGTATCTTCCCAAATGACAGATGCTAAATTATTAAAAACAAAGGTTTCTGGAGTTATCGAGGGGCACGAGGAATATCCGGATTTTGTGGCTAATGGATCACGCCTACTTTTTCCTGGATGGCTTAAGGTTGATAGTGGTGCTCGCGGTGAAGACATTGAATTGCCGGAAGTAAAAGAAGGAGAAATATTAAAGTTAATTGATTTAACGAGCGAAGAGAAGTTTACTGAACCACCCAATAGATATTCTGAAGCGGGACTTATAAAAGAACTTGAAGCTCGAGGTATAGGGAGGCCATCAACGTATGCTTCCATAATGAAAACCCTAGAAGAAAGAGAATATGTACGAAAAGAAGGAAAAACCTTGTTTCCTACTGACGTAGGTGAAGTTGTCTCAGACTTTTTAGAAAATAATTTTGCAAATTATATTTCAGATACTTTTACAGCAGAGATGGAAAACGAACTTGATGAAATTTCTCGCGGAGAGCGTGAGTATAAAAAAACTCTGAAGGATTTTTATGTACCTTTTTCAAAAGAGGTAAAATTAAAGGATAAACTCGAAAAAGCTACCAATCTCGGAGACGCACCAGAAGACATAAAATGTCCGAAGTGTGGCGGTAAGATGATCGTAAAACTTTCTAAAAATGGTAAATTTTATTCCTGTTCTCGCTATCCTGATTGCGATGGGGCTTTGAAGCTTGATGGGACCGAAATGGCAGGACCGAAAGAGACCGGCGAATTATGCCCAGAGTGCGGAGAAAAAAAGGGTGGGAAATTAGTTACACGTGAGGGGAAATTTGGATCTTTCATTTCATGTTCGCGTTATCCTAAATGTAAATTTATAAAAAAAGATGAAGCAGAAGAGGCTAAGAAAAGAACGGGGGTCCACTGTCCTCTTTGCAAGACTGGAGAAATAAGTGAAAGAAGAGGAAGATTTGGGATATTTTATTCATGTTCCAACTATCCAGATTGTAAATTCAATATGAAATCAAAACCGACAGGAAAAATTTGCAAATTTTGTGGATCTTTGATGATGGAAGGCACAAAAACTATTCCAGAGCGTTGCTCAAATAAAGCTTGTACGAATCATAATCCACATAAGAT
>JAHJBA010000018.1 GCA_018813625.1 Patescibacteria group bacterium
TAAACTGGCAGCGTAAGAATCAGCAGAGAATCCACTTAAAAAACGCAGGATACTGTTCAAGCGAGTGGGGCCAGCTCTCCCAAGGTTTACGTAACGATAACTTTTTAGGATTTTAACCCGGGACGCTCTTAACATTTAAAGTTTTGCCTTTCACAAAATTGTGAGCCCTTGATGACGTTGTTGACTCTGTTAACTTACTCTCCCCCCTTAACGCTACTCGCAAATTGCGCCTAATAAACTGGCGCAATCGGTGTTTCGCGCCAAAAAACATTTTATTATGGCGCGATTTTAATTAGTGAAGCCCCGGTTACGGCTTGATGATGTGTAGCAGATTATAAATTTTCCTATCTCTGTCGGGATGTTCTGGACGATTATGGACGTTAGCGGACGCACCAAAAAAGAAAAGGCGCCCCCTTGCGGAAGCGCCTTAATCTTTTTTACTGGTGCGAGACCAGGACACGAATTGCCGACACATCTTTTTGATATTAATAAATAAAAAATTATTGATCACTGCCTGAAGCCCCCCAAAAGGCCCCCAAAAGTTCGGACTGGATTAACAAACCCGGATGGCGCCAAGACGGTGGCGGTATGCTCAGAAGGGCGTATTTTTGAAGAAACGGCCAAGTAAATCTGGAAATGACCAGAAATCGTAATCGGCCAGGGAGTAAATTCGGAAAAAAAGATATAGTTGACGTTAACGCTATTTCGGTCAAACATTTTTAGGGAGTCATGTTGAGTTCAGCCTTATGCCTAAAAACATGTCCATGTAGTTCTATTCAAAACACAAATAAGCATGAAATAATGATGATCCCATTCGCCTGATCATTCACAATTTCAATGCTCTGTGGGCGAGTTGGGTGTATTGTAGGTTTGGTGGAAAGAATAGGCCGTTGAACCAACGGCACTTTTCAGGGTTAGAAGGGTTAATCAAGGAAATATGTCCCTAGAGTTGGAAACGGGTAGGGTCCCGTCTGTAAACTGAGAAGAGACGGCCCGTAAGCTTGCTTACAAGCTTTCATTTTCATTAAATAATGCAAGCTGGAGGGGGAAATGCCGATCAAATTTAACGAAATAGAAAACTATTTGAAAGAAAACGAGAAAAGATACAAAACGGTATTGGAACTGCTCAACGGTATAATCATTGATGGGAAAAACAAAAAAAACATACCAGTATATTCAACAAAATATAGAATAAAAAATAAAAATAGTATTTACTTGAAAACAAAAAGAAAAAAATATTCTTCTCTAGATAAAATTACAGACTATGCTGGCATGCGGATAATTTGTCTTTTCGAGCAAGACATTCCTGCCGTGCATAATTATCTATTAAAAAAAATGAAAGAAGAAGGATTCACTATATCAGAGTTTAAAATATTTAACTGGGAAGACAAAAAAGTATCAGAAATATTAAAAACAAAGTTAACACAAATGTTTGGTGAAATGAATAATGTACAACAAGAAGATAGAAAATCTGGATACAAATCATTGCATTACATATCAAGTTTTAATTATGGTGGTATAAAAATAAATATTGAAATACAGTTAAGAACATTACTTCAGGATGCCTGGGGAGAACTGGAGCATTCATTATCATACAAGCAAGGTAATATTCATCCGCACATCAAAAAAAGTTTCCAACTGCTTGCCAGGGACCTGCAAACCAACGATTGCCTAATGAGCCATTTGAAAAATGTGAGCGACAAAGAACGAACAGGCGACATTTTATCTCTGAAAAAAGTAGGGCCTCATCAGTTTTTTGGATACGAAAACTCATTAATACCAAAGGGGATAAAAGAAACCCCAGAGAAAAACGTACTTTTTGAAGCTTATCTAGCCTTCATGAAAAATATTGATCCACGGTATGACGGAAGGGAAAAACTTGACGAAGCAAAAAAAATGTTCACTTCTTTGAGTGACAAAATTCCTCGCACCGACGACTCTGACATAGAATATATTCTACAAATGGAAAGAGCTTATTTGGAATTTTGGGAAGGAAACATTGATAAAGCATTGTCCATATATACTTCTATTTCTAAATCATGTTCAGATCATTA
>JAHJBA010000019.1 GCA_018813625.1 Patescibacteria group bacterium
GAAGATCTTCCCATCAAACATAACGACTTTTGCACCCACGATGCCAACTTCAGGATCACTCTCGGCAGTTTCAAGTAAGAGGTCAAGCCAATCATCCTGCATGACTTCGCAATCGGCGTCAATGGAGCAGATCCATTCTGAAGCACTTTTTCGCAGTCCCTGGTTGCGGTTTTTGGCTATGGAGCGTTTCCCAACGATAGCTGTCAAGTTATAGTCGCGTTGGGTATGCTTGAAAATCGAATGCATGCAGCCTTCGAGATACTCATCAGGCTGGTAACAAGGTATGTATATATCAATAGGTTCCGTCACGGGTTGTCCCAAAAACTGGTCTTGATAACACTCCTTACAATAAACTATTTCTTTTCGATCTGGACCAATTGCCGTCTCAAATTCATTGGAACATGGTTTGTCTCCATGAAAATGTTTAATTGTATTTTTATATTTTTTATTCTTTGATTCTGTGCCATCACACATACATCTTCTATGCCATAATTTAGGTGGATTAATGAACTTTAATCTTTCGTAATGTCTACAATTATGACACAGCCTTGGTAAAGAAATATTCATTTGTCGATAAAATTGTAATTCGTTCGGTAAAATTCTGAAAGTTTCAACACACTGTTGATTGCAGTTAGTTCCATTATGGTCACACTCAATTACCTCTTCTAAAATACTATCCGATACATCTTTTATATTATCCAGTAAATCTTTTGCCTTGATTGTTGTTTTATAATCTCTCTTTGGATTTTCCTGCCAATCATAGCCTTTTTCTATGGCCTCCTGTTTAGTTAATGGAAAATACTTATGTGCCCAAGTTTCGTTGTATTTCCAAAGAGATAATTCACTTGGAAAAAATTCACCATACTTATAAGTCCTACCATTTTTATCTACATAGGGCATATCATTCATATGTTTTTTTATTCTTTCTATTTTTTCAAAATATTCTTCTCTTGTATGTTGTTTATTAAAAACACAATATTTTTTATTTCTTAAATTTACACAACCAAAACAATCAGAGCAATTAATTAACCTATCACAATAAAATAAATCATGAGAACTATTTGCTGCTCTTGTAAAAAAACACCTCTGAGATTCCATCCCACCGCTAGTTTCATAGAAAATTTCAGATCTATCTCCGCCAAAAGTAGCATCATGACTATCTTTCAATGAAAACCCAACCATAAAAACATCCTTGCAATTTTCAACACCTTCTCTGGAAAAAAAACAGTTCTTGCAATTCTTACTATTTATTACATCATCTCCTGTGATATTTTCCGATTTTCTGATATTGGCAAAACGTCTTGGTGTTTTATAATAAAGATCCAAAAATTCTCTCTTCGCCTTTCCTTGAATTTTGTAACTACCAATATCCCACTTTTTTATTTCTTGGAAATATTTTTCCTTTATGTATTGTTTATTAAAAACACAATATTTTTTATTTCTTAAATTTACACAACCAAAACAATTGGAACATCCCAAACAATTAAACACAAATGCACAATCCATACACTCATCAGAAAAATAATTAAATTTTACATTATATATATTATTAGAACTCAAGGTTTCATAAGAATGATCAGCTCCTATAACATTGTCAGAATCAATAAGATCTTTGGCTAAACACGCAACTTGGCAAGAATAACAATTAATAGACTCGATGCAATCAAAGGTTAAAGTGCAATTCTTACAACGGACATCCCCATTTGAATATTTGCAATTTTCTGAATTTTTTTGACCTAGAGCTTCACGAGGAACAATTTTTTGTAACTCATAAAACTGCTGAAAGAACGGTTTAGAAAAATCATAATCTCTACTATAGTCTGTAGCATCCCAACTATCTCCCCACCAACAAGACGAACAATATGCCTTAATATTAGAACTTTCGGCAAAGATGCTTATAATCTTTTTCCCACATTTATCACAAATATCACTGTATAGAGGCCTGGATTCCCGGTAAGCAAGACGGCGAATAAGCCGACATTCCGGACACCAAGTCGGTGGAGGGACTTTTATCTTTTCATAAAAATTAAAATCTTCGGGCTCTATGATAAAGTCCTTTTTACAGTTTTGGCAATTTTTTGTTTCACTTTTCATTTTTTTTGAAAATTCTTATACCACCAAACTCTTAATCGAAATTTAACTGTTTTCCAAATGATTGGAAAAATGTATTTAAAGAATTCTAATTTTTGTTTCAATTTATTCATCTCAAATATTTTAATTTATTTATTTTATGTTCTTCAAAAGTACGAGCATAATGAATAGCTCCTTCTTTGTCGTGCAAATAATATAAATACGGGGAATTTTCTGGATAAATCGATGCTTCTATTGCCTTGATCCCAGGATTACAAATCGGACTTTTTGGTAATCCTTTTGTTTTATAAGTATCTGGCGCTGCATCAACTTGAAGTGGCATACCTTTTTTAATCCTACTCCATAAAATTCCGGAAATCACAGTTCTGTCCGCATCACCTTTCGCTTCCCTTTCAATTATTGAAGCCATGGTTATTACCTGCCCTTCGGTTTTTCCAGTAGCAACTATCTTTTCTAAAAATGGCAAAATCTTTTTCTTGTAATTATCGCCCATGGACTTCAATACATCCTTTTCGTTTGCTGTGGTAAGAAAAAAATAAGTATCCGGGAAGAGATATCCTTCCCTCAGCCTTGCCTCTACGATAAAATTCTCCTTATTGAAATCATGTAACTTGCCAACAAAAGATTCTGAGATCTGAGATATGTCAAAACCCTCGGGAATAGTGATCTTAACGGGAGCCAGATGATACACACCCTTTGATATGCGCCTAGCTACCTCAAAAACTGGCGTTTTCTTTTCAAATAAATAATCCCCTAAAATTAGATGTTTTTCTCCACCATACATTATTACAAATGCCTCAAAGGCAATCCTTGAACGAATTATTTTTTCTGCCTTCAGGTCTCCAGAAAGATACCTAAGTGTCGTCCCTTCCTCTATGTTCAAAATAACGCCTTTTGGAAAACCACTTGGTGCGCTTAAAAATAAAAGGTAGAAACAAAAAACTGTGAAAATCAAAGCTACGAGAAGAATAATAAATTTTTTTTGTGAAAAAATGCTCATCGGAACAGGTAAATTAAATCGGCAAGTTTGGAGGAGGAGTAGCCTCTTTTGACTCTATGCGCTCAAGAGTAGGGACTTTCAATATCTGTCCTGGGAAGTGCCAAATGGTTGCCAACTCCTCAGTGTTCAGAACAAAAGTTTCAGAGTGAAAATAGGGTTTAAACAACGCAGAAAAAGGCCAAAAGATAGTGCGCACATTAAAAAGTTTATGCCTTAATGGAGGATGGAAAAAACTACGGTTCCTATATTCATGAAGCATTCTGTTTGCAAGCATCATAATTGTTTTTTGGGAAGCCAAGAAAAAACCACCATAAGCATCCGCCTGAGTAGAATTAAAACGGGTAAAGCCGTTTATTGATGGATTCTCATATTGACGAAAAATAAGACGAAGATTTTTTCTATTATTATATTTAAAAACATCCTTCTTTGCCACATAACAAACTCTAATTCCAGTATCAAAACCAAGCTTGTGGGCTTTTCCAGCAAGACCCTCTACTGATTTTTTATAAAAATCGGGAACACGAATCTCTATCCTGGCCCCTTCGTCTTTAACACTAGTAAAAGGCTTTAATAATTTAGCTATTTCATTTTTAGATTCCTTCACCCAGTCATGATATTTCTTACTATGTTTTTGCCAAAAATGAGAACCTTTGGTACGATATTCTTTTTTAGATGGGGTTACAACAATCTGAAGCCACATTTGTTCCCCTTTCTGCAATGAACCAAAAAGTTCTATGACTGGAGATATTGGATCAACCTTGAATTCCTCTTTCGGATCCTTATCTAACCCATAATCAACATAAGTTTTAATGGGATATGCCTCATGTTTCACTAACTTGAATTCGGCACCCCATAAATTCCAAGCACTTTTAGGTGTTATCTCATCAACTGCTAAAGTATAATCATCTACTACTTTAACTTGAGCTTGAGGATATTGAGCATACATTTGAGTTTCAATAAACTCTTTTAAGCGAGAAGGCGTGCGAATATAAAAATGTACTTGCCCATCTATGGAAGCTATTTCAAGAGAAAACCAAAACCAGACTGCTCCCTGCCAATAGGTTTCTCTTCCACCCTTAACACTAAAATGATAAAGTGCATTACTAATAAAAAGTTCCATTGCTTTAGGTGATCTCAATACATCACGCGGTGGAACAATCTCAAGCAAAACCCAATCAATACCAGAAATAAAATCCTGGCGGATATAATGCATCCACAACTTGAAAGCAATATAACCTAGCAGACATGTTCCCACCAAGGACCAGAACCAAGCAAGCCATGGAACAGAAAAAATCCATATAAAAAAATGTATAATCCCCGAAGCTGCCCCATAAATAACATAAGCCACTGAATCGATCATATGACTTATATTTTAATACAAAACACTAGTAAATCAAAGCAAATTGGGGATAGGTTTATTGTCTAGTATGAAAAGGTAAATTATCCCAATTTCTCTCAATAGAATTAAAAAAACCCAAAAGGGTCAGAACAATTATTATACCAATAATAATTATAAGAATATGAACAACTCCACGATTATTTTTCATTTTTAGATTAGACTAAAGTATAAAGCCCATTTTTGTTTTTCTTGAAATATTTTGGATTCTGAATATTAACCAAAATAGTATTTTTCTTAAAATACCTCTCTTTCATTACTTTTTCAATGATATCTTCCTTAGAAAGAGGGCCCTCTCTCTTTAAGATATCACGAATAACATCACGCGCAATACCAGTTTTGTATCCCCATTCAGCAAGCGCATATAATCCACGTCCAACTAATACAAATCTTGAATCTTTTATTAATTCATTATGACAAGTTGCATAATGAGTCTTCTTGCCGAAAGTCTTCGTAATGGCATCTGCCACCTCTCTGAAGTGCATAGGTGAGCCATGTTTTCTCATAACCAAGAAAGCGTAGTCTTTTACCCCACGCGTATGAACATTTGGAGAAGTTGTTTTACCCCATTCGCCAAGAGGGTTCTTGGAAACAGCCTTAGACATCTTCAGCCACCTTCGCGCAATCTCTTCATTTCTGTATTCATCAGAAACACTTTTCATATGATCAAAAAACTTTTTAATTATTTCTGATTCTGGAACAAGATCTTCGTCACTTAGGTTTGAATAAAGTTTTTTAAGAGAATCATGCACCTTTTCAGCCATTTCATCATCCACACTCCAGCGAGAATGAAAATGATCGTCTTCACGATGTTTTTTAAAGGTATCTCCTAATACTAGATAAAAATGGACATGATTTTGAGTAGCTTTATCTTTAGACACATGAGATAGAAGCTCGCTTTCCGCAACAACAGAACCCAGAGATCGTATCAATTTCTCGAGTTCCTCAAAAACTGCTTTTTCTCCCCTGAAGGCATCAGATTTTTTAATCAGGGAAATAGCGGCGTCCTCTATTTGCCTAACGCGTTCTCTCGTTATATTATATTTCTTCCCAATCTCCTCCAGCGTCTTTTTTTCAGCATCAGAGGTCAAACCAAAGCGGTTCATAATAACATCGGACGCACGATCATGAAGATGTGATGTTATCTTTTTTGTAACCTGTTTTGGTTTGAATGATATTGTTGCCATAAACTTTATAATTTTTTATTTAAATAATAAACCAATACACCAAATAACCCAACAAATATAAATATTGCTAATAAAATCCAGTTTCTTTTTGTTTTATATTCTTCAATATTTTTTTCA
>JAHJBA010000020.1 GCA_018813625.1 Patescibacteria group bacterium
ACTTTAAAGTTAAGTGGAACATCATCTGTCGTTCCAATAAAATTTGTTCCATCTACTGTGCCTGAAGTTCCAGTTAAGTCCCAGCCTGTTGGAATTTCAACAGTACAGCCTGCTTCTCCTGGATTACAAGTAGGATCTAATGTTTCTCCTGGATCGTATGGGTCAGGAGCTGCGAGTAGATTAAAAGTGGTGACAAACACTATTAAAAAACCAATAGCTAAAACCGCGCTTAAGTGATTCTTGAAAATATGTTTGATTAATTTCATTGTTGAATTATAACACAAAATAAAAAACAAGCTATCCTACAGAGAACCAAAAAAGGCTTTTATTTCTTTGCCAAAGATCCGATAAGTAAAATACCCATAAAATAAAAATACAACAAAAAGTGGAAAATTCGGAATAGAAAAAGACGCAAATGGTAAACGCGAAAAGAAGCCGACTATAGCCAGCTCATAATGTAGGAGCAAATAAGAGAGATATCCGAACGGAATTCCAAATATATACCAAATAAATCCTGCAAAGCCAGTAAAAAATCCAAGCATCATAGTAAGTGGAATAAAAGGAAGAATTAAAATATTCGCGGGTAAAGCCACAAGAGATAGATTGCCCATCTTATAAAGAATAAATGGCATAACAAAAATATAAGCAGAAACCGTTACCGCGACAACATCTCGCAAGCCAAATCTTGGCGTAATCCATAAAAAATACTTTTCAACTCTCGGCGCAAAAAATATCACCGCAACTGTAGCCATGAAAGAAAGTTGAAAAGAAACATCAAAAACCAATACAAATGGATTCACTAAAATCATAACCGCACCGGCAAGGACAAGAGCCCGTGCAACATCGTAATTTCTTCCTGTTGCACGGGCAATGAGAGCAAGTGTTGCCATTGTCCCAGCCCTGACCGCAGTGGAAGACCCTCCAGCCATTACGACAAAAAGTAAAATACCGAGGATGCCTGCTCCAAAACCAAAATTCCTTGGTAAAAATGAAAATATCTTCATAATCCATTCCGCTACTATTGTCACGTTATAACCTGAAAGAGCGATAATATGTATTGTTCCTGTGTCAACAAAAGATTGGCGCAGATCTTTACTAAAAGGAGATTTCTCTCCAAGTATCAGCCCACCCATAAGAAGCGATTCAGGTTCTGGAATTATAAAATTTATTTTTTTTAAAAATTCTTCTTTTACAAAAAACAATGCGCCCTTTATTCTATTTCCATTTCCGTGCGAAACGACCTCTATCTTAGGATAATTCATCACATAGAATATTCCATCTTTGCGTAAATAATTTTCATAATCAAATTTTCTACCCTGGTCAGTTATAAAATTTTTTGGTTTTTCTAAAACACCGCTGAAGCTTACCTCATCTCCATATCTAAATTTATCTTCAAGGTCCACCGTTAATAGAATTTTTGATTTTCCCTCTTCTAGTTTTACTAGAATTACTAATTTCTGATTCGTCTCCCTCATATCTGGATCATCTACAACTACCCCCGATAATTCTGAATTTTTCTCAAGTCTTGTTCCAAAAACCTCGGGTGCAGAAATATCAGAGGCATGAAATCTTAAAATACCGCAAGAAAAAGAAAAAATAAAAATACAGAAAAGAATCAAAATCTTTTTTGGAGAAACAAAAAACAAGAACAAAAGTAGTAAAAAAGAAATAAGGATTGAAACACCGACAAGATATTGATCAATAAAAATAAAAGAGCGCAAAAGCACTCCTAATATAAAACCAAAACATATTAAATAAAAAACTTTATCCCGCATAATGCGTACTTTCTAATTTCACCGGAAAACCGTCCGCAAAGCTTGTAGCGATTTCATAAGCACGTTCGTTCCATTTATGTCCACTATGACCCTCCACGTACTTCCACTTGATTTGAAAATCTTGTGAAAGCGCCCAAAGCTCCTCCCAAAGTTCACGATTTAAAACCGGCTTTTTGGTTGCACTGCGCCAGTTGTTTTTTATCCAATTTTGCACCCACTCTGTTATTCCTAAGATTACATATTTTGAATCAGAAAAAATTTCTACAGAATTATTTATTTTATTCTTTTTCAAATATTTTACTGCCTCAATGGCGGCAGTAAGCTCCATTTGATTATTTGTAGCATGAGCAGTTCTTCCTCCCATTTCAAAAACTTTTTCTCCAAAAATAAAAACGGTGCCCCACCCAGCGGGCCCTGGGTTACCTCTTGCCGCTCCGTCTGTATAAATTTCAATTTTTTCATTCAACATAAGACAAATTATACTACATCAATAACCCTGAGACGAAGTTCTTCCCTTCCGCGAAAACGCGACAGGTCAAAAGTAGCGAAAAGGTTGACTGACAAACCTTCTTCTATTTTTTTCCCAAAAGATTCTGCGTTTGAAAAAAAGGAAATAGCTTTTGCTTTTCCAAAAGAATCAGAAAAAGATATTTCAAGATGCTCTCCGGACCCATTTTTGCCAAATTTTTTTATATTTTCTATGTTTACATTTTCAAAAAGAAAAACGGGTTTCGAGTTTTGCAGGCCAAATGGCGCAAGCTTCTCAACCTCACGCCAAGTTTTCATATTAACGATACCTAAATTTGTTTTTATATCAAAAACCAGATCATTTTGTTTTTTTTCTTGTTTAAATTTTTTATGTGAAACAGAAAGGGCATCTTCCAAAAAATGAATCTTGTCACTTTTAACCGTGAAACCGCCAGCAAGTCCATGCCCACCAAAATCCAAAAAAAATTCACCCACATCCGCCATAAGTTCCACCACAGAAACAGAACCATCGGACCTACAAGATCCCTTAATACAATCATTCTCGTCTTTACCCCAGACAAAGACCGTCCTTTTGTATTCGTCAGAAATTTTTCCAGCAACAAGTCCAAGTACCCCAACCCTCCATGAGGGATTGCCAATTACTATAACTTCTTTGTGCTCTCTTTTTTCAAACTTTTTATTTACTTCACGCATAATATTGGCAACTATTAATTTTCTATCGTCATTTATTTTAGAAAGGTGTGTTGCAAGAGTTCCAGCCTCTGTTGCATCTTTTGTGGAAAGAATTTCATAGGCACTCATAGGATCATCCATTCTTGATGCAGCATTCAATCTTGGTACCAACATAAAACCAATGTCATCCTCCGATATATGTCGCTGATCAACATTTATTTTTGCAAGAAGTTTTTGCAAGCCAACGCGAGGAGACTTTTTTAAAACTTTTATTCCAAAATAAGCGATCGCGCGATTTTCTCCTAAGAGAGGTACCATGTCCGAAAGTGTCGCTATTCCAGCCATATCAAGCGACCATTTTTCCCAGCCAGAATTTATTTTAAAATATTCGCCGTATTTTTTTACAAAAGCTTGAACAAGTTTGAAAACCACTCCTGCTCCGCACAGCATTTTTTCAGGATAATTATCAACTTTTGGATTTAGAATCGCATAAGCGCGAGGAAGGACTTCTTTGGGTAAATGGTGATCTGTAATAATCACATCAATGCCATCAACCTCTAGTTGCGCAACTTCTGCTACAGCAGTTATCCCTAAATCAACGGTTATTAACAGTTTCACCCCATCTTCGACAAA
>JAHJBA010000021.1 GCA_018813625.1 Patescibacteria group bacterium
AAAATCAACCCAGCCGATTACATTGCCACCCCAAGCCCAATGATTGGTGGGATCAGAAGCCCCTGTTGCAGGATCAAAGGATACACCATAAGAAATATTTCCAGAAGCACCCCCATCATCTCCGTTCAATTTTATTAATCCATTCGCCCATTCTGTTGTTTCTTTATCATTTGGATTTTGAAGAGATAAAACCATAGCCGATGTTCCGTTAAACTGAACCCACCCATACTCAGGAGACCAGGCAAAGCCATCCATCGCTCCGTTGTTGTATTCAACGCCATAAGAAATATTTCCGGAAGTCCCACCATTAGGCCCCGAGAAAGATATTGAATAACCAGTATTAACTATCGTCGCTACACCAGCAACTGGACTAGAAGTATTTTGAGCCTGCGTTTCTGGTTTCAAAAATACAAATCCCACGGTTGCTGATAAGACTGCAAGAGATAAAATTATGTAAAATTTTTTCATATTTTTATTGATTAAGTGAATTTAATATAGCTGTCCTTTCTTCGTCCGTTAGCCCGCCATTTGAAGAAGCTGAATTAAGATCTTTTAAAATAAAATCCCTTTCCTTTTCTAAAAGAGGATCAACTTCCACCTGAGAACTTAATTCATTTAAAATAGCAGTTCTTTCCTCGTCTGTAAGGCCAGGTTGTACTTGGCCCTGTTTGATAGATTTTAAATAAAAATAAATTCCAATCAAAATGATTATTAAAACCAACACCAACACAATGAGAAATTTTTTATTTCTTAACATTCCTTGATTATACTATTTAAAAATACTAAAGAAAAGCAAGAAACTTGTGTGGATATTAAAAATATGCTATCATGCTTTTGTATAGGTCCTGTCGCAACAGGGCTTTTATTTTTAAAAACTTAATAAAAACTAAATATATGTTAGACATAAAAACATTCAATTCAGCGCTAGAACAGCTGGAAGAAGAAAGAAAAATACCAAAAGAAAAGATCCTAGACGCCATAGAACAAGCTATGGCTGCCGCCTATAAAAAAGATTATGGCAAAAAAGGCCAGATAATACGCGCAAAGTTTGACCTAGAAACAGGAAAAACAGACTTTTTTCAAGTAAAAATTGTAGTTGACGACACGGTTGTTAGAGTAGTCGAAGAAGAGGAGGAATCTGCCCAAAACACAGAACAATCTGGAGAATATTCAATAAGAGAGGAGGGAGACGAGCGGGTACGGTTTAATTCTGAGCACCATATAATGATTGAAGATGCCAAAAAAATAAAAAAGGGGGTAGAACTTAATGATGAAATCATTTTTCCATTGGAACCAAAAGATGACTATGGACGCATAGCGGCCCAAACGGCAAAACAAGTAATAATCCAGAAAATAAGAGAAGCAGAAAGGACTTCCATAATCGACGAATACGGAACAAAAGAAGGAGAAATCATCTCTGGGGTAGTACAAAAAGTCGAGAGAGGAAATGTTTACATTGACTTTAGTCGTGCCACGGGAATATTGCCCGTTGAAGAACAAATTCCGGGAGAATATTTCCAACGAGGGCAGAGAATCCGAGCATACCTGGTTTCTGTTGAAGACACACCAAGAGGCATCAATCTCCGGCTATCGCGCACGCATCCAAAATTCTTAGAAAAACTCTTCTTTATCGAAGCGCCTGAAATACAAAGTGGAATTGTGGAAATAAAATCAATAGCACGCGAAGCAGGCGCCCGTTCAAAAATTGCCGTACATTCCAATGACGAGCACATTGACCCTGTCGGTTCATGCGTAGGGCAAAAGGGCACACGAGTAAACACCATTACCCAAGAGCTCTCCGGAGAAAAAATCGATATCATTCCATGGTCAGAAGACCCAAAACAATATATTTCTAACTCCTTATCTCCGGCAAAAGTAATTTCAATCGAAGTAGCTGAAGAAGAACATAAAGCAGTCGTGGAAGTTTCTGACGATCAGCTTTCTCTTGCCATAGGAAAAGGCGGACAAAATGTCCGTCTCGCGGCCAAACTTACCTGTTGGAGAATAGACATAAAGGGTGATGGAAAAACCATTTCTTCAGATGTACCAGAGGAAGAGATAGAAGAAGAGGAAATAAAAAAGAAATAGGTAAGAAGTTAATCTCATTCTTGTATAATTCTCACATATTTTATATAATTATGCGGTCGGATTATTAATTTTCTAATAAAACAAAAAATATGGGATTTGAAAGTTTTCCAAAACCAAAACAAGAAAAAGAATCATCGGGAGAAGAACAATTAACCAAAGAAGAAAATAAGGTCCTTGAGATTGGAATAAATTTGCATAAAGCATTAAAGGAATATGATGATGTCAGGCCAGATATGCTAGCTAGAAAACAAGAAGATTCTTTCCTTGAAATTTATGGAAAGAAGGTTGATGTTTTGAATGAACAATTTCATGCTGAGCTTGATAAAGTTCCCGGATCTCGTGAAAAAATCATGGAAAAACTTCGCAGTGAAAAAGCAAGATTGGGATTAGAAAAAAATCAATACACGGGTGAATATATAAAACCTTCTCAAAATTAAAACAAACAAAAAAACGGCCTTAAGGCCGTTTTTTTGTAATTTGTAATTTTAGCTAGATGAACAAGGCAACTAAGGCCAACGAAAGCGTACCAAGCAATTTAACTAAAACATGTAATGACGGTCCGACTGTATCTTTGAATGGATCACCGACAGTGTCACCAGTAACCGCAGCCTTGTGAGCTTCGCTACCCTTTCCCCCCAAGTTTCCAAGTTCAATATATTTTTTTGCATTATCCCAGGCTCCTCCGGCGTTGTTCATAAGAGTAGCCAAAAGAATACCGGCAATCGTGCCAACCATAATAAAACCGGCTAGCGCTTCTGCCTTCATAAATACACCAACAAGAATTGGAATTGTGGCAGCTAAAACTCCAGGCAAAATCATTTCTTTCAAAGCTGCTTTTGTGGTTATGTCAACGCAAGTTGCATAATCTGGCTTACTAGCCCCAGTCATTAAACCAGGATCAGCTTTAAATTGTCGTCTAACTTCTTCAACAATTTTCCCAGCCGCTTTTCCAACTGCCCTCATGGTAATACCAGAAAAGAAGAAGATTAGCATCGCCCCTGCCAGAGATGCAACAAAAACCTTTACCTTTGATAAATCAACAACTTTTATTCCTGCTTCAGTTAGAAAAGCTGAAAACAAAAGAAATGCCGCTAACGCTGCGCTACCCATAGCATATCCCTTCGTCAAAGCTTTGGTTGTATTTCCTGCAGCATCAAGCTTGTCAGTTCTTTCGCGAACTTCTTTTGAAGCTCCAGACATTTCTGCGATTCCGCCCGCATTATCAGTAATAGGCCCAAATGTATCCATCGCTAAAATATAAGCGGCAGTAGAAAGCATTCCCATTGTAGCAACAGCCGTTCCATAAATTCCTCCAAATTCAAAGCCGGTCATCGTACCTAATTTATATGAACCGAGCAATGCAGCCCCTACGGTGATTACAGTTGCAGCAGTACATTCAAAGCCAACAGAAAGACCAGCAATTATATTTGTTGCGTGTCCAGTCGAAGAAGCATTCGCAATATCTTTAACTGGCCTATATTTATACTCTGTGTAGTACTGAGTTACAAACACAAAAACAATACTTGCCACAATACCAATCAATCCAGCAAAGAAAAATAAGACATTATGCAACATATGCATAGTCACAAAATAAAAAGCAATCGTTACTAAGACAGAGGTGACAAAATATCCTTTATTTAAAGCCTTTAACGGCTCATCGGTTTCTTTTGCTTTCGCAGTCAAAACTCCAATCATTGCTGCTAATAATCCGAAACCTCTGATAACTAATGGGAAAATGATACCGCTAATTCCCAAATATGGGAAAAGAGCAACACCTAAAATCATAGCTCCTATATTCTCTGCCGCCGTTGATTCAAAAAGATCCGCTCCTCTTCCTGCGCAATCTCCAACATTGTCTCCAACCAAATCCGCAACAACTGCTGGATTTCTTGCATCATCTTCTGGAATTCCTGCTTCAACCTTCCCAACAAGATCAGCACCAACGTCAGCAGCTTTGGTATAAATTCCTCCTCCAAGTTGAGCAAATAATGCCACCAAGCTGGCTCCAAATCCGAAACCAACCAACAACATTGGAATTTGAACAGCTGTATAACCTAGAGCTGTATAAATATAATAAAGCCCAGTAATTCCAATTAAGCTCATTGCCACAATAGTAATACCAGAAACTGCTCCAGCTCGAAGAGCAATAGTTAGAGCTTTGCTAAAACTGGTCTGGGCCGCGGCAGCTGTTCGAATGTTTGAACGAACAGAAATCCACATGCCTATTATTCCAGAAAGACAAGAACAAAAAGCACCTAAAAGGAAAGCAATGCCTACTTGAAGTCCTTCAATCGTTTTTCCACTAAAAGCATAAATACAAAAAAGAACTACCCCCAAAACAATTGCCATTATTGCAATTGTTTTATATTGTCTTTTCAAAAATGCATTTGCGCCCTTTTTAATCGCTTCGTAAATCTCCCGCATTTTGTCCGTACCCATGCCATTCTTTTTAATCCAAGAGACAAGATATCCGACAAAAACCAATGCAAGAACAGAAATTATAAATGAAGTTGTTAACATAAACTTTAAATTAGTTAATTAATAAATAAAAAACATAGAATTCCGACCTTCTATAATTTATTACAAAGACAACTATAACAATTCCAATTAAAAAAGCAAACAAAATA
>JAHJBA010000022.1 GCA_018813625.1 Patescibacteria group bacterium
ATCTTATCTCTTAATATAATATTTTCATATATAACATTCAAAAATTTTTTAGATAAGATAGATTACAGTGAGGCGCTTTTTCACGCAAAGGAAGTGTGGTTTAGACTTTTTTTGTTTTCTTTTATATTCCTTATTCTGATAATTTTTTCATCCATCTTTTTTTCCTCGAGTATGACGTCTTCTTTAAGAAAACTTATAAAAGCTATAAGGGCGGTCTCTCATGGGAGTTTGGATTTTCCAATTGAAATAAAAACTCAAGATGAGATCGGACAGGTGTCTCAGGAGTTTAAGGACATGACAGAATTAATAAAAACCTTATATGGCGGACTGGAAAAAAAGGTTCAATCAAGAACTAACGAACTCTCAAAAAAAATCGAAGAAATAGAGCGCATGAACGAGCTCATGGTAGGAAGGGAATTAAAAATGATTGAGCTTAAAAAAGAGATTGCAAATCTTAAGGAAAAATTAGGTAAGGAGTAGTCTTATGAAGAAAAAAACGAAAACAATATCAATTCGAAGTAAAATATTATGGGTACTATTTTTTAGTATTTTATTTTTGTCGATATTTTCTTACTTTGTTTCAAGACAGGTGTTTTTTAAGGAATATTTAAAAATCGAAGAGGATAGAATGAGTGATAATATTGAAAGGGTAAAAGATGCTTTAAATAACGAAATTTTTCAATTAAGTTCGACTTTGCGAGACTGGGCGTACTGGGATGACACATACGAGTTTGTGGAGGACCAGAATCAAGATTTTTTAGATGCTAACTTAAACATTAATTCAATCGCAAATATTAGATTAAATGGAATGGTTTTTTTGAATAGTAAGGGAGAGATTATTTTTAGGAAAATGATAGACGTGGATACCAGTCAAGAAATCTCTTCAAAAAATATTGCCTTATATGTTTTAGAAAATAGCAAAATTACAACGTTTACAAATTCTGAAAAAATATATTCTGGCATTATCTCCATTCCAGAGGGCCCAATGCTCTTTTCTGCCAGTCAAATACTTTCTAGTGAGGGGGAGGGACCATCTCATGGAACACTTGTTTTTGTAAAATTTTTAGCTGAACCGATCTTTAAAAATATCGAGTCATTGACACATTTATCAGCAGATTTTTATTTATATAACTCTTTTGGTGAATTACCCTCCGATGTTTTAGAAGCAAAAAACACTCTTTTAAAACAGGGAGATTTCTATGTTCGTACATTTTCAAAGAATTCAATATCTGCTTATAGTCTTATTAATGATATTTATGGTAAACCTGTCTATTTGTTTAAAGTTAATAGTGATCGACCTGTTTATGCTCAGGGTTTAAAAAGTTCAAACTTTTTTATTTTTATAATGTTCCTGTTTTCTTTATTATTTGGAATAATTATAGTTTTCTTTTTAGAAAAGTTTATAATTTCAAGAATTTTAAAATTGAATCTGGAAGTACTTAAGATAAAAAAAATTGGTGACCTAAGTGAAAAGATAAAAGAAAATAAAGATGATGAAATAGGAGAATTGGCTGTTTCTATAAATAATATGTTTTCAGAACTTTTTCTGTCTCGCAAAAAAGAAATGGAAGTATTTAATATGCAAAAAGAGGTTGTGCAGAAAGAAGCAAAACGTATTAAAGAAATAGAGGCAGTGAATATCATGCTTGAAAAAAGCAAAACAGCGATGCTCAATGTCTTGGAAGACCAAAATGAGTTGGAAGAAAATTTAAAAAAGGAACATATTAGGGTAATTTCCCTAAAAGAACAATATCAGGATGTAGTAGAAAGTTCGCTCGTTGGGATTTATGTTATACAGGAAGGCGTTATTAAATTTATTAATCCATCTTTTTTAAAAATATTGGGTTTCGATAATGCAAATGAAGTCCTTGGGCATGAATTTGGTGAATTTGTGGTTTCTGAAGAGAAGGAGGGTATTTCAAAACACTACGATGATCTAATGTCCAAAAAGATAAAAAGTTTGCACATGCATCGTATGATTAGAAAAAATGGTGAAATTTTCTTTACTGAATCAAACTCTAATCCTAGTGTTTATGACGGGAAACCAGCTCTAGTTAGTTCCATACAAGATATTACTGAACGTAAAAAGTTAGATGATGCGAAGACAAGTTTTATATCAATTGCTTCTCATCAGTTGCGCACTCCTTTGACCTCTATTTATTGGATTTCAGAAATGTTCTTGAATGGTGACTTTGGAGAATTATCTGAAAAGCAGAAATCTTTCATTGAAGATATTTTTAATAGTAATAAAAAATCCCTTGATTTCATTAAAATATTATTGGCAATGACGCGCCTTGAGGCTGGTCGTGTTGAAGTTAAGCCGGTGCCGACGGATATTAAGGAGGTTGCAGAAAGTATTTTAAGTGACTTAAAAGAATTAATTGAAAATAAAAAGATAAAACCTAGAGTAAATAATCAAGCATTCAAAATTCCTAAGATTGATCTACCACCAGAAATGTTTAGACAAGTTGTGCTTAATCTTATTTCTAATGCTATAAATTACGGAAAAGAAGGAGGTAAAATCACCATTGATTTCAATCTAATTGATGATGAGAATATCGTTATAAGCGTTGCAGATGATGGCATAGGTATTCCTAAGGAGGAACAGAAAAGAATATTCGAAAAGTTTTATCGTGCTGAAAATGCTCAAATGATAGTGCCCGGAGGGACAGGGCTAGGTTTGAATTTTGCTAAAAACCTAGTGGAGGCATGGAATGGAAAAATCTGGTTTGAGTCTGAAGAGGGAAAGGGAACGACTTTTTATTTTACTGTTCCACTGAAAGGAGTAAAGCCTAAAAAGGGAGAAATCGGTCTTCTAGAATAATATATTATGTCTCATTTTTCACTTTCGATTGGAATTGTAGGTTTGCCTAATGTTGGAAAATCAACCTTATTCAATGCGCTTACAAAAAAAAGTGTTCCTGCTGAAAATTATCCTTTTTGCACCATAGATCCGTCTGTGGGCATTGTTTCTGTGCCAGACGATCGTCTTTGGAAACTTTCCGAATTCAGCAAATCTGCAAAAACCATTCCCGCGGTTATTGAATTTGTGGACATAGCAGGACTAGTGGAAGGAGCGGCAAAAGGGGAGGGCTTAGGAAATAAATTTCTCACAAATATTCGTGAGGTTGACGCCATTGCACATGTAGTAAGAACCTTCAGGGATGATTCTGTAATTCATGTCGCCAGTAAGGTTGATCCGATGCAGGATATTGGAGTTATAAATCTTGAGCTTGTTTTAGCTGATTTTGAAACAGTTTCAAAAAGAATTGCGAATATTCAGAAGGACGTAAAAAAGCAGGACAAAGACGCAGTGGCTGAAGAAATAATTTTGAAAAAAGTTGAGAAAGTATTAGAAGGCGGACACATGGCGGAAGACGCAAATTTGAGTGAGGAAGAAAAATTTAAAATAAAATCATTGAATTTGCTCACATTGAAGCCAATGCTTTATGTTTTAAATGTTTCGGAGGCAACTGAAAATGTTGATATAACCCCCGCCTTTGGCGGGGCAAGCTTGCCAGGTATGTCAGTAAAAATTGATCCAGTTTTTGAAAAAGGTTTTGATGATTTGATTAAAAAAAGTTATGAACTTTTAGGCCTTGAAACATTTTTTACAACAGGGGAAGACGAAACGCGCGCATGGACCATTAAAATCGGTTCTACTGCGCCTATTGCTGGTACGGCAATTCATACAGACTTTCGTGATAAGTTTATAAGAGCGGAGGTGATTAATTGGAAGGACTTATTAGACGCCGGTTCTTATGCAAATGCTCGTGCAAAAGGTTTAGTTCGCACTGAAGGCAAGGAATATATAGTAAAAGATGGCGATGTCATTGAATTTAAAATATAAAAAAATAGTTGGAATTCTAAAAAAAGATGGAATTGGAGTAGTGCCGACAGATACTTTGTATGGGCTTGTTGGGAGTGCTTTTTCCAAGAAAGCGATAAACAGAATTTATAAAATAAAAAATAGAAACAAGAAGAAAAAAATGATAGTTTTGATTTCTTCTATAAATGATCTAAAGAAATTTGGTATTTCTAATAGGCTTATTTGCGCGAATGAGCGAATACTAGAAAAGGTTTGGCCGGGGAAGGTAAGTGTTATTTTAAATGAGATAGCGTTTAGATTACCTGCAAAAAAACTTTTAATAGAAATTTTAAAAAAGACAGGACCATTAGTTGCACCATCTGCAAATCCAGAAGGAAAAAAGCCAGCTAAAAACATTAAAGAAGCAAAAGATTATTTTGGTGATTCAGTAGATTTTTATTTATCAGGTGGAACACTTAAATCAGCACCTTCAACTTTAATTAAAATAGAAAAAGATGGTAAAATTAAAAAATTACGATAATGGAAATAAATACTTTTTATACAAAAGAAAATTGGGATTATGAGCTTCTAGATACGGGAGAAGGGGAAAAGTTGGAGCGTGTTGGTGAATACAAATTTGTCCGTCCTTTCGAGGATGCATTTTGGCCCAAAACACTTTCTAAGAGAGATTGGGCGGAAGTCGATGGAAAGTTTTTTACTTCTAAAAAAGGCGGAAAGGTAGGTTGGAAATTAAATAAAAATTTGAAAAAAAAGTGGCAGATTTCATATAAGAATATAAATTTTTATGTTATGCCGACACCTTTTAGGCATTTTGGGTTTTTCCCAGAGCAGGCGAGTCATTGGGATTTTGTAGAAAAGAAAATAAAAAATTCTGGTAGAAATATCAGGTTTTTGAATTTATTTGGTTATACAGGCATAGCAAGCTTATTTGCCTTGCGCGCTGGCGCTGATGTCACTCACCTTGATGCCTCAAAACAGAGCTTGGCTTGGGCTAAAGAAAATCAAGATTTATCTGGATTGTTTGAAAAGCCGATGAGGATTATTTGCGATGATGTTTTAAAATTCTTAGAGCGTGAAGTAAAAAGAGGCAATAAGTATGATGCAATAATAATGGATCCTCCTAAATTTGGTAGGGTCCCTAAGGGTGAAATATGGAAAATAGAGGAAATGTTACCAGCGCTTTTAGAAAATGTCAGAAAAATTTTATCTGATAAACCACTTTTTGTTATTTTAACTTCTTATACAGTAAATTCCTCTTCTTTATCTTTAAAATATGCGCTTGAGGAATTGACAAAAAATTTTTCTGGGAGAACAGAAAATGGAGAATTATGTATTTTAGAAAAATCTCACGAAAGAATTATTTCCTTAGCGAATACTGTTGTTTGGGAGTCCGCTTAAATTTATTGTTTGTTTTCGCCACTTTCTTTTCTTTGCTTTGTTTTTTAATTTCGAGTACTTCTTCTATAAGTCTACCCAGGTTTTCTTCTATTTTATTTAAAAGTATCCTATTACTTTTAAGGTTTACTACTTCTTGGCCTATTTCTTCTTCTCCCTGGATATCTTCGACATCCTCTTGAATTTCATCCACATCTTTTTGAATTTCATCCACATCTTTTTCGATTTCTTCAACATCCTCTTGAATTTCATCAATATCTTCGGAAACTTCTTCAAGCTCTTCGCTGTGTTTATTTACTGTCATCTGAATAAAGATTGAAAGATAAATTGCTTCAAGAGAAACAACTGTGGTAAGAACGAGCATCATTTTGTCAAATCCCATATCGGAAAAAGCCAAAAAAATCATTATAACAAAGAATGCAGTATGAAAAATTAAGGAATTTGGAGATCCTATCCATTTTACCAATTTATCGGAGGCCTTTTTTATTTTCTCTCTCCTTTTCTTTTTTGTCATAATTTTGGATTTAAACAAAAAAACCTTTCGGTTTCTAATAATACTTTTATTGTAACATTTTTTTTGTTATAATGAAAGCACGGAAACACAACAGGGTTTGTTTTGAAAGGATGATAGACGAAGACCTCTATCCTCCGTATCCGAAAGTTTTGAAAAATTAAAATATGAAAAATTACAACCATAAAAAAATCGAATTAAAATGGCAAAAAGAGTGGGAGAAGAAAAAAACTTACCAAGCGAGAGATAAGTCAAAAAACAAAAAATTCTATTCCCTAATCGAATTTCCATATCCATCTGGAGATGGGCTTCATGTTGGACACATAAGGAGCAATACCGCTATGGATATTATTTCTAGAAAACGCAGAATGGAAGGTTATAATGTTTTATATCCAATTGGGTGGGATGCCTTTGGTTTACCGACAGAAAATTATGCTATTAAAACAGGCAAGCAACCTAAGGTTATCACAAAGAAAAATTCAGATACTTTCAGGAGACAATTAAAAGAAATTGGTTTTTCCTTTGATTGGTCACGGGAAGTTAATACAACAGATCCAGAATATTATAAATGGACACAATGGATATTCTTACAATTTTTCAAAAAGGGCTTAGCTTATAAGGCGGAGATACCTATTAACTGGTGTCCAAGATGTAAAATCGGTTTGGCGAATGAAGAAGTGATAGATGGAAAGTGTGAAAGATGTGGAGAACAGACAGAAAGAAGATTGAAAAAGCAATGGATGCTTGGTATTACAAAATATGCGGAAAGGTTAGATAAGGACTTAGATCTGGTTGATTATCCGGAACGAGTAAAATTATCACAAAGAAATTGGATAGGGAAGTCGGAAGGAAGTGAGATTGAATTTTTTATTAAAGCCTCCAAACATGTAGGTCCGGCTGTTTCCGTGAAAGTTTTTACCACTCGAGCTGATACTTTGTTTGGCGTGACTTATGTCGTGCTGGCGCCCGAGCATCCGCTTGTAAGCAAATTATTGGAAAAAACTCAAAATAAAAATGAAGTTCTAAAATATATAGAAGAAGCTAGAAAAAAATCGGAACTTGAAAGAACTGCCGAGAACAAGGAAAAAACAGGAGTAGAGTTAAAGGGAATAAAAGCAATTAACCCGGCCTATGGCGGGGCGAGTCCTGCAGGTAATGAGGTTCACCCTGCAGAAGGCGGGGAGGTTTCTGTTTGGATTGCCGATTATGTGCTTGCTCACTACGGAACAGGGGCGGTGATGGCAGTACCAGCTCACGATGAAAGGGATTTTGAATTCGCTCAAAAATACAATTTACCGATTAAAAATGTAATTGTGCCATTTGTTAATCTTGATTCTGGTGAATTTGGATTTCGTCCAGAGTTGCCAACCGTAAAAAGAGAATGCATTCATGCCATTGTAAAACACTGGGAGAAAGATGAATATCTTTGTCTTTCTTCGATAAAACATGGATGGAAAACTTTCGTTATAGGGGGGATTGAAAACGATGAAGATCCCATAGAAGCAGCCAGAAGGGAAATAATAGAAGAGACTGGATTTACAGATTTTAAACTTATTAAACCGCTTGGAGATGTCATTTTTGCTCGTCATTTTGCTCCTCACAAAAATGAAAATCGTTTTGCTTCTCTTCTTGGTTTTTATTTTGAACTACAAAGCGATAAGTCAATTTCAATAGCTGATCATGAATCTTCTAATCAGGAAATTCTGTGGGTAAAGAGAGAAGATATACCTGACACATTAAAACCAAAAATAACAGATTGGGTATTTTGGCAAAGATTGTTTCCCGGAGAATCTGCATGTTTTGAAGATGATGGAATTTTAATTAATTCTGGAAAATTTAATCAGTTGAGCTCTCAGGATGCTAGGAATGAAATCACTAAATTTGTTGATGGGAAAATAGTTACAAAATTTAAATTACGAGACTGGGTTTTTTCGAGACAAAGATATTGGGGTGAGCCAATCCCAATTGTTGAATGTGAAAAGTGTGGCACGGTGTCTTTACCTGAAAAAGAATTGCCTCTTAAATTACCAGAGGTCAAAAATTATAAATTGACGGAAACAGGAGAGAGCCCTCTTGCTAACATTCCAAAATGGGTGAATACAAAATGTCCAAAATGTAAAGGTCCGGCAAAAAGGGAAACTGATACGATGCCAAATTGGGCGGGGAGTTCTTGGTACTACTTGCGATATTGTGATCCGAAAAATAAAAAAGTTTTTGCTGAAAAGAAAAAACTAAAGTATTGGACGCCAGTAGATTGGTACAATGGAGGAATGGAACATACGACACTGCATCTACTTTACTCTAGATTTTGGCATAAGTTTTTATATGATTTAAAACTTGTGCCGACTGTGGAGCCGTACAAAAAGAGAACTTCTCATGGAATGATTTTAGGCGAGGGGGGAGTGAAAATGTCAAAGTCGCTTGGCAATGTGATAAATCCTGATAACATCGTAAGAACTTACGGCGCGGACACTTTGCGTGTTTATGAAATGTTTTTAGGTCCATTTGAAGACTCTGTGGCATGGAGTACAGAAAGTATAATAGGCCCAAGAAGATTTATAGAAAAAGTTTGGAGAATAGGAAATAAGATTTCAGAGAGCCAGAAGGATTTTTCAGGTCCTCGGTTCTCCTCGCGCAAAGCGCTCGGCCAGACCATTCAAAATCCTTCTGGCTCTCTTTCATTTAAAAAATTACTTCATAAAACAATTAAAAAAGTAGGGGAAGACATAGAGACAATGCGTTTTAATACGGCTGTCTCTGCAATGATGATTTTGACCACAGAAATGGAAAAGTCAGAAAATATAGATCCAAAAGATTTTAAAAAGTTTTTGCAAATTCTTGCCCCATTTGCTCCTCATATTTCAGAAGAAATCTGGAATCTTCTTGGAGAAAAAAAATCTATAAATCTTTCAAAATGGCCCAAGTGGGATGAAAAACTAATTAAAGATGAAGAAATAAAAATCGTAGTGCAGATAAATGGTAAAGTAAGGGATGAAATTTTAATAAAAGTGAATGAGGACGAAGAAGATATAAAGAAAAAAGCCATAGAGAGTCAAGCGATACGAAGATTTATCCAAAACAGGGAAATAAAAAGAATTATTTACGTTAAAAATAGGCTTATTAATGTTGTTGTTTAGTTTTTTTATAGTATAATAGTGGAATTATAGGTGTCGCCGTGTTTTTATTAGCTTTTTTAAATAACAATTTATGTTATCAAATATTTTAGACAGAATCTCTTTTTGGTCACTTTTTTCAGTAATTGTTTTGTTACCAGTTTTTTTCTTGCCTTTTACGAAGATTCCAACAGAAAATTCAAAAGGATTGCTTTTGATAGTAGGCTTAGCAATTTCGATTATCTTTTGGACTGCTGCTCGTTTTTCTGATGGAAAAATTATTTTGCCAAAATCTTGGCTTTTAGTTGCTGGCTTGGGAATTATTTTATCTTCTCTTCTTTCTGCATTTTTTTCTTCTGCTCCTCAATTTTCATTTTTTGGAATAATGTTTGATACAGGCACTTTTTATTTTTTGCTTGCTGCTTTTCTTTTGATGGCTATGTCGTCCATTGTTTTCAAGGATGCACAGAAAGCAAAAATTGTTTTAAAAGGCATAATAATTTCTTCTGCTGTTTTATTTGTGTTTCAAATTTTTCATATATTTATGCCGACGATATCATCGTTGGGTCTTTTGGCAGGAAAGATTGATAATCTTTTGGGCTCTTGGAATGCGCTTGGCATTTTTGCTGGATTTTCTGTTGTAGTTTCTCTTTTTGTTTTTGTTTTTTTCACAATTTCAAAAAGGGAAAAAATGTTTTTGGGCATTTTAACGATTCTTTCTGTTGTTTTAATTGCCATAGTTAATTTATCTCTTGTGTGGTGGATGTTAGGATTTTTCGCTTTATTTATCTTTGTTTATAAAATTTCTTTGAATGCAAAACAAGCGGAAGAAAGTAAAAGAGTTTTTCCTATTTTACCCTTTTCTGTCATTATGATTTCTCTTTTATTTATTATGTTGGGGCAATTTATTGGTGGATTTTTACCAAATCGTTTAGGTGTTTCTAATTTTGAAATTAGGCCATCTTTCTCTTCTACAATGTCTGTTGCAAAGGATGCCCTAGCGAAGAATCCAATTTTAGGATTAGGCCCAAATAGATTTTCAGAGGCGTGGGATATGCATAAACCGCTCGTCATTAATTCTACTAACTTTTGGGATACTTCTTTTAACTTTGGTTCAGGTTTTCTTCCAACTTTTGTAGTTACAAACGGATCTTTGGGGCTGTTAGCTTGGGTTATATTTTTTGCGGTAGTTCTTATTGTAGGGCTTAGATCTCTTTTTGTTACCAAGAAAAAGAATGTATTAAACACAAAAGCAAATTTATTTTTTGTGGCATCTATCTATTTATTTGTCTCATCTTTTGTTTATCCCGTAGGGGCAACTCTATTTCTTTTGGCTTTTGCATTTTTGGGGATATTTATCGGTCTTTATTGTGCTAGTAAATCAAAAGGGGAAATATCTCTTTCTTTATTAGATGACCCGCGCAAGAGCTTTTTCTCCATACTTCTTCTTGTTGCTGTCATGATAATAACTGTTTCTGCTGGGTTTAAATATGCACAGCGTTTTGCCTCAACTTTTTATTTTCAGAAGGTATTTTCTGCTGAAACTATACCGGATGCAGAGTTGTTCATAAGCAAGGCTGTTGCTTTACATCCCAATGATTTATATTTTCGGACTTATTCTGAAGTATATATGGCTAAAATGAATTCTTTAATTGCTAAAGGTTCATCAATTACTGATTCAGAAAAGATTGAATTGCAGATGAGTTTTGATCAAGCTGTAAGAGGATCTCAAAGTGCGATAGCCTATAATTCTAAAAATTATTTAAATTTTAAAATGCTTGGTTTGATATATGATGTTGTAGGTATGTTTGGTGCTGAAGGAGCTTATAATAATGCTATAGAGGCTTACAAGAGTGCTTCAGAGCTTAATCCTGTAAATCCCGGACTGAAGATAAATTTGGCCAAATCTTCTTTCTCTGCTGGTAAAATACAAGAAGCGAAAGATTATGCAAAGCAAGCTCTTTCATTAAAAGGAGATTATGTAGATGCACTAATCATTCTTTCTCAGATATCAAAAATTGAAGGAAAAAATACAGATGCGCTTTCCTACGCGGAAGCTGCGCTTTATGTTTTTCCACAGGATCAAGGGTTGGCTCAATATGTTGATGCTTTGAAGAATAATTCTAAGGAAGTTGAAAATAACTAGAGGTAAAAAATGAATAAGATTCTGAGATTATTAGGCAAAGAATTCGGAAATATAAATCAAGCAGCTTTGCTTCTTGGGTCTTTTGCGTTATTATCTCAGATTTTGGGCTTGTTTCGCGATCGCTCTCTGGCTCATTTTATAGGGCCTTCCCAATCTCTTGATGCATATTATGCGGCCTTTAGGATACCAGATCTTATATTTATCTCAATCGCTTCTCTTGCCTCTATCACTGTTCTCATTCCTTTTGTTGTTGAAAAAATGTCTGGAGATGGGGTTACTCAAGAGGCTAGAAAATTTTTAAATGATGTTTTTACCGTATTTTTTACAGTAATGGCTGTTGTTTCTATTATTGCATTCTTTCTTATGCCACATGTTGTATCGTTTGTAACTCCGGGATTTTCTCCAGTATTACAGATGAAGGTGGTTGAGCTGTCGCGCATAATGCTTTTATCACCGATTCTTTTAGGACTTTCAAATTTGTTTGGAACTATTACTCAAATTTTTCGTAAATTTTTTATTTACGCATTAAGTCCTGTTTTTTATAACTTAGGTATAATCATAGGTGTTTTGTTTTTATATCCGGTTTTTGGTATTCATGGCGTGGCCATGGGTGTTGTTCTCGGCGCTCTTATGCATTTTTTGATTCAAGTTTTTGCATCCTATGGTTGTGGGTTTAAGCCGAGGTTCTCATTTTCAATCAATTTTAAAGATATTAGAAAAGCAGTATTGATTTCTTTACCAAGGACATTGGGTCTTTCTTTCAATAATATAGCTCTGATAGTCATAATATCCTTTGCCTCTTTTTTAAAAGGAGGATCAATTTCCATTTTTAATTTTTCCCTTAACCTTCAATCTGTTCCTTTAGGCATAATAGGACTTTCCTATGCGGTAGCTGCATTTCCCACTCTCACTAAATCATTTTCTTCTGGTAAAATAGATGATTTTAAAAATCATCTAAAATCAGCCGCTAGGCAAATAATATTTTGGTCATTACCCATAACTTTTCTTTTTATAGTTTTAAGAGCTCAAATTGTTCGTGTTATTCTAGGATCCAGACTGTTTTCTTGGGAAAATACTCGCCTCGTTGCTGCCTCTCTTGCTGTTTTTTCAATTTCTATTGTTGCTCAGGGACTTATCGCTCTTTTTGCTCGAGCATACTACGCCGGTGGGAATACCCGTAGGCCACTTTTGATAAACTTTGTTTCTTCTCTTTCTATTATTTTGTTTTCCTACTTATTTTTATTTATTTTTAAGCACAATTCTTTTTTTCAATATTTTATAGAATCTTTATTTAAAGTATCTGATATATCAGGCACGGAGGTTTTAATGCTTCCTTTGGCATATTCCCTTGGCACCATAATAAATGTTGTTCTTTTATGGTCTTTTATAAAAAGAGATTTTATCAAAAAGGAGCATTTTATTTTAAAAACATTTTTTCAAAGTCTAGGAGCTTCATTTTTTATAGGGATAGTTTCTTATCTTGGTTTGTATATTTTTTCGCCTATTTTTGGCACCAACACTTTCTTGGGAGTGTTTTTACAAGGACTTATTTCTGGAATTCTAGGAATTTCTGCAGGTATCTTTGTTCTATACCTTCTCAAGAATGAAGAATTAAAAGATCTCTCGAAAACCCTTAAAACTAAATTTTGGCGTACAAAAGTCATTGCGCCATCCCAAGAAGGACTTTAGTATTTTATGTCACTGTAATTTTTACATTTTTTTGATAAGATACTTCTATGGATTTAAAACATATTCGAAATTTTAGTATCATAGCCCATATAGATCATGGTAAAAGCACTTTGGCTGACAGGATGCTTGAAATAACGAACACAATAGAAAAGCGTAAAATGCGCGAACAAGTATTAGATTCTATGGAGCTAGAAAGAGAGAGGGGGATAACCATTAAAATGCAACCTGTGCGTATGACTTACGGGGAGTATATACTCAACCTCATAGATACTCCCGGTCATGTCGA
>JAHJBA010000023.1 GCA_018813625.1 Patescibacteria group bacterium
CTAATTCGGAAAATTTAATTGTACCTGAACCATTTCAAAACCTGATGGGATTAATCCACTTTTTTCGCGTGTACTAAGGGTGACGTTCAGGATATATTCCTGTCCTGGTTTTAACTTTAGCGATGACATTTCTAATCTGATCAATTTACTGGATTGTGCCGGAATTGATTCTTTGGCTATATTTCCATATAAAATAATTTTACCTTCCAAGCCCCGCGCCGTTTTTGAGGAAGAAAATAAGGGAGTTTTTGAAATAGACGGTTTGTACCCGGGATATGGCCATACACTTGGCAATAGTCTAAGAAGAATTATTCTTTCTTCTTTGCCAGGGGCTAGTATGACATCAATAAAAATTGAAGGTGTTTTGCATGAGTTTTCGACAATAGAGGGGATAAAGGAGGATGTTATTACTATAATTTTGAATTTAAAAAAGATTCGTTTTCAGATGGCATCTGATGAACCTCAGACGGTGACTCTTTCAGTAAAGGGACCGAAGGAAATTACTGCATCTGATATAACAACGGGGGGACAAGTTGAAATACTAAATCCTGATCTCCATATTGCTGAGATTACGGGAAAAACAAATCTAAACATTGAAATAAAAGTTGAGAAAGGGCTCGGTTTTGTTCCTAAAGAAATTTTACAGAAAGAAAAAGTGGAGGTTGGAACGATTACCGTTGATGCAATATTTACTCCTATTCGCAGAGTATCTTATGAAGTTGAAAACATGCGTGTTGGTGATAAAACAAACCACAATCGCTTAAGGATTTCCATTGAAACTGATGGCACTCTTTCTCCTCGTGATGCTCTTTCAAAATCTATCGAAACGATGATAAATCAACTTAAGGCAGTGATAGATTTTCAGGAGCCGGAAGAGGAAAAAATTGAGAAAAAAACTGTTAAGGCAGAAGAAGGAGACGAAGGAGAAGATAAAAAAGAAGAAGATTTTACAGATATTTTGAAGACGAGAATAGACAGCTTGGATCTTTCAACAAGAACATTAAATGCCCTTACGGCTGCAAATATTAGGACTCTTGGGGGTCTTGCACGAAAGAGAAGGGAAGATTTGCTTGAAGTCGAAGGCATAGGTGAAAAGGGGATTTCAGAGATAAAAAAGATACTTGGCAAGTTCGGTCTTAATTTGAAAGAATAATTTAAATACATGAGACACCATAATACAAAAAGAAAATTTGGAAGAGAAAAAAATCAAAGAAATGCTTTGGTTCGATCTTTGGCTCTTAGCTTAATAGTGCGCGAGAAGATTAAAACAACTGAACCTAAAGCAAAAGAATTGAAACCTTTTATTGAAAAGCTTATAACCCAAGCAAAAAAGGGAGATCTGGCTACTCGCAGAATTGTATTATCTAAACTTTCAAATCGTGCTAGGGAAACAAAGAAACTTTTTGATGTGATAGCGTCAAGATATATTGATAGGAAGGGAGGATATACCAGAGTATTAAAATTAGGAGTAAGAAAGTCGGACGGAGCAAAAATGGCAATTATAGAGTTTATTTAAAAAATATGGAAAAGAAAGAAACAAAAATAATAGACGCGAAAGAGAGAACATTGGGCCGAGTGGCAAGTGAGGCCACCATGCACTTAATGGGGAAAGTAAAGCCTTCTTTCGAAAGGCATGTTTATTCCGGGTTTCCTGTGAAAGTAATCAACGCTTCAAAAATTCGCATAACTGCAAAAAAATTGGATGAAATTAGTCACAAAAGATATTCCGGTTATCGTGGAGGCCTTCGTATAATAAAAGGAACTGAGACTGCAGAAAAGAAAGGGATGAAAGAATTAGTAAAATTAGCAATTTATCAAATGCTTCCAGGAAATAAGCTCAGAGGGGAAATGATGAAAAATTTAAAAGTAGAAGACTAGTTCGAGTATATAAAATTTATGGAGAAAAAAACAAAAGAAAAATATTTTGAAGCGATAGGAAGAAGAAAGACTTCAACTGCGAGGGTGCGCATTATGGAGGCGACCAAAGCGAGTTTTATAGTAAATGGCAAAGACTCGAAGGAATACTTTAAAACAGAGGACGAGCGTCGCCTGGTGGCTGACCCAGTAGCAAAGGGGATATCTGCAAATGGCAAGACGGGCATAAAGTGGAATATTGAAGCACGAGTTTCTGGTGGGGGAATCCACTCTCAGGCAGAAGCTGTTCGTCATGGTTTAGCTCGTGCCTTGGTTCTTTTTGATTCGGAATTACGAGGAGGAATGAAAATTTTGGGATATTTGAAGCGTGATCAAAGAGCGAAGGAACGTAGAAAATTCGGTCTTAAAAAAGCTCGCAAAGCTCCACAGTGGAGTAAAAGATAAACAAAAATCCCCCTTGAAAAGGGGGATTTTTGTGATAAAATAAAATAGTGACTGACGAAGAAGCAAAAAAAGCAAATAAGGATACGGAAAAGGAAGAAAAACCGTTGGAAAATGACTCAGAAGTCGTTGAGTTTGAATTTAATGACGATGGAGAGGAGGATTTAAAGAAAACTCTTAAAAAAATAAGGGCCGATTTAAAAACATGCAAGAAAGAGAAGCAGGAATATTTGACTGGCTGGCAGAAAGAGCGTGCTGATTTTGCTAATTATAAAAAACAAGAGGACGACAGGAAGGCCAATTTTTCGGAAGCGATGCGCGAGAGGATTTTAGTGAGGTTCCTCTCGGTTTTAGACAGCTTTAATATGGCTTTTGCGAACAAAGAGGCCTGGGAAAAAGTAGATGAAAATTGGCGCAAGGGAGTGGAGCATATTTATTCTCAAATGAAGATTATCTTTGAAGAGTATGGGGTGAAGCCGATAGGAGAAATTGGAGAAAGTTTTGATCCCAATATTCATGAATCCTTAGAAATGATTCCAACAAATAAAAAAGAAGATGACCACAAGGTTTCTTCAATAGTTTTGATGGGCTATAAACTAGGCGATCGCGTTATCCGCCCTGCTCGGGTAAATTTGTATGAATACAACGAATCAGCAGGGAAATAGGACCTGCGAACACTGTAATCAAAAATTCTCAATATCTGAGGGTGAATTATCTTTATATAAAAAAGTTGATATTGAATTGCCGACGATTTGTTTCTTCTGCAGAATAAAACAG
>JAHJBA010000024.1 GCA_018813625.1 Patescibacteria group bacterium
ATGGTTTAGTGGTAGAACACGTCCTTGCCAAGGATGAGACGGGAGTTCGATTCTCCCTGGCCGCACAAATTTAGTGGATTTACTACAAAAAAATTTAATAAAAAAAATACCTAAAGAAGTTTCACATGTAACTGAAACCCTAGAGAGAGCTGGTTTTGAGGCATATTTAGTTGGTGGTTGTGTCCGTGATCTTCTAATGAGCATAGAGCCAAAAGATTGGGACATAACAACAAGCGCAAAGCCAGAGCAAATTATAGAACTTTTTGAAAAGACGGTTTATGAGAATACCTTTGGGACGGTCGCTGTTATTCAGGAGGATGTTTCACAAGAAACATTGCGCCAAATAGAGGTTACGCCATATAGAATCGAATCGAAATATAGTGATTTTAGACATCCTGATGAGATAAAATTTAGCGACAAGCTAGAGGATGATCTTAAGAGACGTGATTTTACGATAAATGCGATGGCCTTGGATTCTAAAGGACACTTAGTTGATCTGTTTGACGGAAGAAAAGACATGGATAAAAAAATATTAAGGACAGTATGGGATCCGGAAAGTCGTTTTTCAGAGGATGCTCTGAGAATGTTAAGAGCTGTCCGTTTTGCTTTACAACTTAACTTTTCTATTGCCTATGAAGTTTCAGAAAATATTATAAAAAATTCAGATTTGATAAAAAAAATTTCTGCAGAAAGAATTCGCGATGAGTTTGTAAAAATAATTATGTCAAAAAATCCGTCAGCAGGAATTGTCATGCTCGAAAAATTTGGATTGTTAAAAAATATAATTCCTGAATTAGAAGAGGGAATAAACTGTGAACAGTCGGGAGAACATATTTATGATGTTTGGGATCATTCGCTTCACGCATTACAACATTCGGCAGACAAAAATTGGCCTTTAGAAATAAGGCTTTCTGCGCTTTTTCATGATATTGGCAAACCAAAATCAAGGCGTCTTTCCTTGCCAACAAATAATTTTTCAGGTCCTCGGTTCTCCGGGTCCCTATCTCGGCCAGACCATTCAAAATCATTTGTTGGCTCGAAAAAACTTTATACTTTTTATGGTCATGAAGTTGTGAGTGCAAGAATGGCAAAAAAAATCTTAGAGAGGTTAAAATTCTCAAGTAAAGAAATTGAACTTGTGGATAAGCTAGTACGCAACCATATGTTTTTTTCGGATACGGAACAAATTACACTTTCTGCTGTGAGGAGAATTATCGCAAAAGTTGGAAAAGAAAATATTTGGTCTCTTATGAATGTCCGTGAGTGTGACAGGGTTGGTATGAAAAAAAAAGAAGCACCGTATCGTTTGCGAAAATATTTTGCAATGATAGAGGAGGCTTTGCATGACCCTATTTCTGTTGGGCAATTAAAAATTAATGGAGAGCTTATGATAAAGGACATCGGAATGAGCCCTGGTCCAAGAATGGGCTGGATTTTGCATGCTTTATTAGAGGAAGTTATTGAGGATCCTAAAAAGAATACTACTGAGTATTTAAAGGACAAAGCACAAAAACTTGACCAACTTTCTGATCTGGAATTAAGGACATTGGGTGAAAAAGGCAAAGAGATAAAAGAAGAATTAGAAGAAAAGGAGGTCTTGAAACTTCATGAAAAACATGGGGTAAAAAAGACTAAAGCTCTGGAGAGTGAACGTTAAAGAATTTGAGAATTTTATTGAATATTTTTGTACTAGATGGCAAGATATTAAATATTACGGCCAAAGAAAACAAAGCAAGAGAGAGGTTCCTATTATAAAAACTTAGAATGATAGCAATTAAGGCAAACACAACCGGCACCAATGTCCTGACGGTGCTACCGTGAATTTCTCTTTTTGGTATTTCTGGGTTTTTTATTTGATCTGAAAAGAAGACATAATTTCTCATCCAATACAGACAGAGGCCTATCAAGGCTATGTGAGTGCCGAAAATTATAATTGCCAATCCAGTCTGATGAAATCTGCCCAAGACGCTTGCGGAAAATGGGACTAGGCCGATTAATAAAAAAAACAAGGCATTCAGGTTTGTAAGTTTGATATCAATATTTTTTGCATAAACTGAAATAAAAAAGTGATGAGCCCGCCAGTAGGTAAAAAGAAGAGTAAAGGACAGAACGTAGCTTATAATAGATGGTGCCAGATTCTTTATAGCAACCCAGAGTTCTGAATTATTAAATATAATAATACTTTGTGGTATTTTAAGCTCAAAGACCAAGATTGTCATTACGATGGCAAAGATCCCGTCTGAAAGCTCCTCTAATCTCAATGGTTTCATATCTAAATTATATCATAAAGTTAGATCAAAAATAATAATATGCTAGAATGATGGAATGAATCCCGTTAGAAGCCACGGTCGCGAGCGATAATGGGAGAGTGTGTAACAGAAAATTATTAATTTAAACAGAGCGGGCATAATCTTTTTTAAAATAAAGACCGTGACCTGCTTCTAAACGGGATGAAGATAGGTATTTTTGATTCTGGTCTTGGAGGACTAATTGTTACTAGGGCTATAAGAAAAGCGATGCCCCTTTATGACTATGTTTATTTGGGGGATACAAAAAGGGTTCCATACGGGAATCGTTCATATGAGACTGTTTTTGAATTTACCAGACAGGCAGTCGATTATCTCTTTAAAAAAGAAAATTGTGAGATTATTATTTTGGCTTGCAATACGGCGTCAGCTCGTGCTTTACGCAGAATTCAACAGGAATACCTGTTAAAAAATTTTCCAAAAAGAAAAGTTTTGGGGGTTTTGATTCCTACGGCAGAAGAGTGCGCGAAATATAAAAAAGTAGGAGTAATTGGTACAGCTGGAACCGTCGCGTCGAATACATTTGTAGATGAAATAAAAAAACTAAACAAGAAGGTTGCTGTTTTTCAAGAGCCTACGCCTATGTTGGTGCCATTGGTTGAGGAAGGGGAGAAAGTGTTGGCCAAACCCTTTCTCTTAAAATATCTGAAATCTTTTTTAAATAAAAAATTTGATGCGGTTGCTCTTGGTTGCACACATTATCCGATTTTTAAAAGTGAAATTAGGAAAATCCTGGGCAAAAAGATAAAAGTGCTTTCTCAAGATGAGATTATTCCCAAAGAACTAAAAGAGTACTTTGCTCGGCATCCTGAAATAGAAAAAAAACTTTCCAAAAATAAATCGGCTAAAATTCTTGTAACAGACATGACAAAAAATGTTATGAAACTTACCCAAAAATGGTTTGGGAAAAATTCAAAACCGGAATTGATTAAATTATAAAAAATAGAAAATGCCGTGGTGGCGGAATTGGCATACGCGATAGCTTCAGGAGCTATTGAGAGCAATCTCTTGGGAGTTCAAATCTCCCCCACGGCACAAAAAAAGCCAAATTTTTTGGATTTCTACAAATGATCCTTTTAAATATGGGATTTTTGGGTGCTGTTGACTTTTTCATATATCTATGATATACTTTTCTGCAGAGAACAATAGTGTTCTTTTAATTTAAATAATAGGAGGAGTCAAAAAATGGACGAATCAAAAAGACTTGCTACATCGGGCCAGTTGTCTGCTGTAGGTTTCAAAATTGCTAGCACAGTTACCCGCGTGCTTGGCGAAGGAAATTTCGGTTTTGAAGAAGCTAATCATCTCATTTTAAATAATGAGAAAGCTTTGGAAAAATTGACCGAAAAATTCTGTGAAGAAATTTTTGGTATTAAGGCCGATCAATGGGTTGAAGAAAAAAGAAGAATTGAAAGATTCTATAAAAAGTTCTTTAATCGCACAGTTGACTGGTTAAAGATTTCTATGCCTGTAAAAAAAGAAGGCATGAATCGCTTGGAAGTAATTTTCTCGGATATCACCGAAGATGATGTATTTAACGCTTATGCGAAACAATTCCGCAAAGATTCTGTTTGGAAATACTACAACAGCATTACCAAGGCGATTCGTGAACAACAACTACGTCCCGAAGGCGACTATGTAATTTCTCATGTTGGTGGAGATGAACCAGATATACTCAATAAGAGCTATGACGATGGCATTAACGAAGGGGTCAAATTCATGGTTCCCAAAGAAGGATTGATTTCTGCTTTTAGACATCGCATAGAAACAAACAAAATGTACGATGTTAAAGGAATAACCCGTTTTGCCGCTCTTGATTCGGATGGGAGCGCTATGGACATGGACCGCAATAGTTTTGGCAAGTTCTGCATTAGCAGCAGCGATCGTGACGATCGCGATTCCGGCAGCGGTCTCCGTCAAGTAGATTTTTAAACCTATTAACTTTAAACTTGTACCCTTGAATTTTTCGAGGGTACTTTTTTGTTATAATTAACCTGGCTGTTAAGCTGATCTTTTTAAAAAAGATGACAGTTTGCCATAAAATAGAAACTGCCTGCGAGAATTTAGGGAATATAAAGATTCCGAACATAGACGGTTTGAGAGCCGGAAAAACTCAGTGTATCTTGTATAAGATATGCGGTGATATGGATGAATTTTCGCAGAAAGGGCTCTTGATTCGGATGGTAACGCTATGAACATGAACCGCAATAGTAATGGCAAGTTCAACATTAGCAACAACAATCGTGACAATCGCAATTCCGACAACGGTCTCCGTCAGAAGTTTCTTACAAAAAGCTCCTTTATAAAAGGGGCTTTTATGTTGATAAAGATTTTATCCAACCAGTTGTCATCATAGAAATATTTTCTAGCATACTAGATAAATTTATATAAGATTTTTCTTTTATAATACCGAGCTCGTATTCTAAACGAATAAGATGTTTTAATATTTCTATATCTCTTCGAGCCTGGCTTAACGTTTCTTGTTTGCTTTGTCTGTTTCGCAAGGCAGAATCAATTAAAAGAGTTAAAATATGCAGTGAGTATTTTTCTACAACTTTATGAATGCCAAGTTTGTTTTGTTTCGGCATTTTTTCTCCTAATTGATAAATTATTTTGTATAATCTTTTTATATGAAGAATAACAGGAAGCTCAATGGTGCTATTGGAACTTCGGGGGGGGGTGTTCATAGTAATTTATTTTATCACATAATTTCAACTTCGAATTTGCTTTCTGCGTGGAAAGAATTTAAACGCTGTAAAACAAAAAAATCTGATATACAAAAATTTGATTTTAATTTAGAAAAAAATATTTTAAATCTTCATTTTTCTCTCAGAAGAAAAACATACATAAACAAACCATATGTGCCTTTTTATGTTTATGATACAAAACGCAGACATATACACAAAGCAGAAGTTAGAGACAGGGTGGTGCATCAAGCCATTTTTAGACAGCTTTATCATATCTATGATTCGTCTTTTATTTATGATTCATATTCTTGTAGGATCAACAAAGGCACTCATGCTGGGGTAAATCGTCTAGAGACCTTTTTGCGAAAAGAAACAAAAAATTATACAAAAAATGCATGGGTTTTGAAATGCGATATTTCCAAATTTTTTGATTCCATAGACCATAAAATTTTACAAAATATTCTCTTTAAAAAAATAGAATCTTCTGATACGAAATGGCTAATAAAAAATATAATAGAAAGTTTTTCCAAAACAGAAGGCAAAGGGCTTCCATTGGGAAATGTTACTAGTCAATTATTTTCAAATATCTATATGAACGAATTTGATCAATACATAAAACATAGATTAAAGGTGAAATACTATATTCGTTATTGTGATGATTTTGCTTTTGTTTCAGGAAAAAGAGAACATTTATTGTTGCTCATACCAAAGATTTCAGAATTTTTAGAACAAAAACTTCAATTAAAATTACATCCAAAGAAAATTAAATTAAAAAAAGTTTCACAAGGGATAGATTTTCTTGGTTATATAATTCTCCCACACTATATAGTGCTAAGAACTAACACTAAAAAAAGAATTTTGAGACGAGCTAGAAAAAATTTATCGAAGGAATCTAAAAATTCTTATTTAGGAGTTTTGTCTCATTGCAAGGGGTATAAAATATCGAAACAATTTCAGAAATAAA
>JAHJBA010000025.1 GCA_018813625.1 Patescibacteria group bacterium
CTAATAATAAATAACATTTCTAGTATAACATAAGTAAATATGCTATAGTGTGGACATTAATAGTAAATAATAAAAAATATGCAAAAAAATTATGCAAAACAAATAGCGGGAGCAATACTTATAGCTGGATTATTGATCGCTGGAGCTATTTTGTTAAGAGGTAATACGGCAGCCTCACCCCTGAAACAGGATGGAAATAATGATGTTGCAACAGACATTAAATTGGATCCAGTTTCCAAAGATGATCATATCTTGGGGAATCCAACGGCCAAGGTTGTGATTGTTGAATATACAGACTCCGAGTGTCCTTTTTGTAAAAGATTCCACGAAACTATGGGAAGTGTAATAGAACAAAGAGGAGAAAAAATAGCCTGGGTATACAGGCATTATCCTATAGCTCAGCTTCATCCAAAGTCTTTTCATGAATCGGAAGCAATGGAATGCGCTTGGGAACAAGGAGGAAATGAGGCATTTTGGAAATACACAGATGAACTTTACGCCAGAACTGAATCAAACAACAAACTTGATGTAGCAGAACTTCCAAAAATCGCGGAGGATATTGGTCTTGATTTGAATTCTTTTAACTCCTGTCTTAGTGGGGGAAAACAAAAATCGAGGGTACAGGCATATATGGATAGCGGGGATAAGGCCGGAGTAAGTGGGACTCCAATAAGCTTCATCCTTAAAAATGGAAAAGTTGTGGATATAATAGGAGGGGCATATCCAATTGAAACGGTTTTGCAAAAAATTGACGCAGCTCTAAAATAAACCGAGCTAAAAACAAAAACCCCCTTAAGGGGGTTTTTGTTTAATCGAAGTAATTTTTCAACCTTGCAATTTTTTCATGCTGGCGAAGTTTTTCATGTACTTTCGCTTCAATCTGTCGGATACGCTCACGAGTAACTCCAAATTCTTCCCCTACCCGTTCAAGGGTGTGTTGAATACCATCAGTCAGACCATAACGCATTTCGAGAATTTTTCTTTCCTTGGAACTAAGCTCTCCCAAAACTTCACGGATCTGATCTGATAAGATTCTACGCGAAGATTCTTGGTCAGGGCGCAAAATCTTTTCATCAGGAATAAAATTTTCAAGGGTTGATTTATCATCATCATCTCCAACTGGTTGTTCTAAAGAAATTGTTTCCTGACTAATGTTTTCGATTACATGAATTTTTTCAACTGGAATATCCATCTCTGTAGCTATTTCTTCCGCCAGTGGCTCCCTTCCAAGATCCTGGCTAAGCCTTCGGTGAACTTGTTTATATTTTGAAATAGTTTCAACCATATGCACAGGTATACGAATAGTTCTTGATTGATCGGCAAGCGCACGAGTGATCGATTGACGGATCCACCATGTGGCATAAGTGGAAAATTTATATCCCTTGGTCCAGTCGAATTTTTCTACTGCCTTAAAAAGGCCTAAATTTCCTTCTTGTATTAAGTCAAGCAAACTTAGGTTCGCGCTTCTACCAACATATTTTTTAGCAATAGAAACAACCAATCGTAGATTTGCCCTAGCAAGTAAATTTTTTGCCTCTTCATCCCCTTTTTCTATTCGTCTTGCAAGGTCTTTTTCGTCGCTCGCATAGATAAGAGGATATTGACCAATCTCCTTTAAGTACATCTGAATCGAGTCGTGAATAGTAGATTTGTTCATATCCTTATCATTAGCATCGGCATCCAAGTCTAATAAGTTCCCACCCTCCAAAACATCAATTCCAGCAACCCCAAATTTTTCATAGAGCTCATCTAGAAACAAAATATTGTTTTCAATGTCTGGAAAAGTCTTCAAAATCTCATCATAGGTAATAAACCCTCTCTTGCGCCCCTTTTCTATCAATTTATCTGCAAGAATAGTAAATTCATGGACCTTCTTCTTCGCCATCGACATTTTTTTAGCATATCCGCTCTTTGGTGCTTTTTTCACTTTCTTGCTTTTTATTTTTTTAACGACTTTTTTCACCTTCTTGTTTTCTGCCTTTGATTTCTTTGTTATTTTTTTATTCTTTGGTTTTTTCCTCATGTTTAAAAATACTTATTTATCTAAACGACCATTTTTAATGTTTTGTATTTTATTATTTAAAATACTAATTTTTTTTAGGATCTCAGCTGATTTTATGCTATCTTTTTTTGTTTCAAAAATATA
>JAHJBA010000026.1 GCA_018813625.1 Patescibacteria group bacterium
ATTTTATAATTGTGATCATAGTGGGCCTTTTGGCTTTATTTTTAAAACAAAAAATTCAACCAACAAAACAAATAAACGGCATGATGCTTTTAATAGAATTCGAAGAAGTTGATGGGCTAAAAAATTGGGCTAACAAATTTGAAGAGAAAAAAATGCCTGCGACAATCCAGGTACAGGATAATCTCGTTAAAGAGCATTGTGATGTAATTAAAGATTTATCAGACAGGGGATTTGAAATAGCCGGACTTTATTCTCCTGAGGCATTTTGGGATAAAGATTACCAATTTCAATATGAAAAGATGAAAGAAGTTAAGGAAAATATCGAACAATGTACTGATAAAAAAATGAAGTCCTTCGGTTCAAGATATTTCGCTTACGATGAAAATACATTAAAAGTAGCTGATGCACTCGGAATAGATTATGTTTTTGCTCGCGGAACTACTGGAGCAAGAGCTACTGTTTATAAGCCAAAAGAATATAACGTCAAAATAATCGCGGTCAGCAATGTCCCTTCAAAAGAAATGGGGACCGGAAGTCTCTGTGATTACTCCCTGTGGGCAAGAGGAGAAAATCCTGATAGTTTTGAAAAAATTGCCACCGAAGCTTTAACCTCTAATGATAAAATAATCTTGGTGAGTCATTCATATCTTGGAGGAATGAAACTAAGATGGTGGAATGCCTATCAAAATGTGTTTAATAAAACCAATGTTAATTGGCTAAGTTTAGATGAATTCGCAACCGTTGATTATGAATTACCAAACAAGGATATACCAGTAAATAAAGAGGTAAAATATGAAACACCTAAACCTGAAATCCCCATGGAAGAAGAGGAAGAATGTTTCCCAGTAGAGCCACCTGTGTGCTATTAACCAAATGATAATCACCCAATCGACAAAATGACAACAATATACATCTATGCATTCGCAAGTGTAATAATAATCAGCCTGATTTCTCTAGTTGGGGTTTTTTCATTCTCTTTAAAAGGAGAACTCTTCAAAAAGTACGTCGGTATGTTTATAAGCCTCGCCATCGGTGCTCTTTTAGGAGATGCCTTTATTCATCTTATCCCAGAGTCATTAGAAGATCTGAATACCACATCGGCAAGTCTTCTAATCATAGGAGGAATTCTAATATTTTTTGTCGTGGAAAAATTCCTCCACTGGCATCACCACGGAGAAGATGAGGACAGAGAAAAATTTCATCCCCAGCCAGTTGGGCAATTGATACTTTTTTCAGATGGTGTCCATAATTTCATAGACGGAATCATCATTGGTGCAAGTTTTTTGGTAAGTATTCCTGTTGGTATCGCCACATCCTTGGCTGTGATTTTACATGAAATTCCGCAAGAAATTGGTGATTTTGCTGTACTTATATATGCCGGTTACAGTAAAAAACGTGCTCTATGGCTCAATTTTCTTTCCGCGCTCACTGCCATTCTTGGAGTTTTTATCGCCTTGATTTTAGGTAAAACGGTGGAAGCTTCAACTATTTGGTTTTTGCCAGTAGCTGCCGGTGGATTCATTTATATCGCAATGGCAGACTTAATACCCGAACTTCATAAAACCAAAAAGGTATGGTATTCCATCCTGCAATTTTTAGTCATACTTGTCGGAATATTGATAATGTTTGCTTTGCTTTTCCTCGAATAAAAACCCCCAATCGGGGGTTTTACTGATCATATATATTAAACTTTTAAAGTGAAGCAAAAGACATTGGAGTCGTTGCTCCTGGGTTTTTAGCACCATACACCTCAAAGTGCAAGTGAGAACCATTACCTCCCTTCGAAGACCTTACTCTTCCAGTATTACCGACATAACCTATAATTTCTCCCTGATAAACTTTTGCTCCAGTATGAGTTCCTAATTTAGACAAATGCGAATAAAGAGTTTGTGTACCATTTGAATGTTGAATAATCACCATATTACCGTAGGCACCATTCCATCCATTACGCGCTAGTAAGACTGTTCCGGAGGCAGAAGCCAAAATTGGAGTGCCAATAGGAGCAGCAAGGTCAACAGCATTTTTACCATGAAGTTTTTGAGTTCTTATGGCTGATGGAACTGGATTTATAAAATATCCAGCCAAATTTCTTGTTGGTTGTTTAACGCTAGGATTTTTGTTTGTTGAGCTTGAACTACCGCTACCTCCATCTTCAAACACCTCACCGTCCGGTACAATAAGTTCATCTCCTATATTAAGTTGAGCATCCTGCGCTATTCCGTTATATCCAGCAATATCTGAAACATCAACATTATATTTCTTGGCTATCCCTTTCAATGTTTGACCCTTTGAAACAACATGCTTCACCCCAGAAACTGGCAAAATGAATAAAATATTACCTTCAATAAGCTTATCACCCTTCTTCATGTCATTGGCCCACAAAATGGTATTAACAGAAACATCAAACATTTTGGCAATAGCTTCAAGCGAATCGCCTTTTCTAATCACATAAACACTTATCTGGTCAGAAAAAGCATCTCCATTATTGGTTCCAGCGCACCCCCCAAGACTGGTAGCTGGCATTAGGGCATTATCGGAAACAATATTTACACTGACATCTCCATTTATTTCCCCATCCTTACTGCTCGTAGATTTCTTATTTTCAATGACAAGAGCTGAAGAAACATTTGCCTGAAGCGACAAATCTCTACTTTGACATGTTTTATCTGTGTCCTGAGTTGACCCTGTTTCATCAACACTAGCGGAAACTTCGGTGCCAAAAAGAGAAGAGAAAAAACCTGCTTTTACTTGAAAAGGTATAAAAAACAACCCGCACAACAGGGAAAACGCTAGAATAGAGCTGAGTATTTTAAATTGAGGTTTTATAAGCCTAGATAATTATCGTAAGGTTCCTTCATCGGCCCTTTATAAATAAGGGTAGAATTACAGGACGACCAAAAATGTGCTGCAAACTAAGGTCCTCACGATGGTTACTGTCATATCAGTCTTTCAGTCAACTTCTTCCATACTCCTAATCCGTACCATATAAGGATAGCTGGAAACAAGCCAAAAGTCAATGGGGGTGGGGAAAACTAGGTTGACAAGTCCGTAAAAAATACATATAATATAAGCAATTTTAATAAAAAATTAGCTATTAAAAACTAAAATATCTATAATTAAACAATGAAAGAGAAAAAACCACAGGTAACACTAAAGAGTTTTGAAGAGCTAGGCAATCTAAATGTCGTAAAAAACAGAATCAACAAAAAGGATTATAAAAAAATAGGTTCCAATAGCCCAGAAAATCCGTATGAAGCAACCGAGGTAAAACCGCTAAGAAAACCGGAAAAAGATAAAATCATAAAAAAAGTGCTTTCAAAAATGAGCGAAAAAGATAGAAAAAAGCTGGAAGAAATACAAGCGCGAACTGAAAGAACAAAGAGGCAAGCTCAAAACCTAGAAAATATTAGAAAAGAAAAAGGTTCTGCTGAAAAAATAAAAACCGCCAGGAAAGAGAGCACCGAGAGAGCATCTGAGAAATTAGTTAAAGGGATATTTTCAAGTAAACTGAAAAATAAAAAAGAAGAAAAATCTGAAATCTCACCTGAAAATAAAACAATCTATGAAAAAAAGATAGAAGAAGTCGCCCAAATCCTAAAAAACAACAAAATCGATCAAGTTATCGTCGCAGGAGAAGAGTTCACAGATCCCGAAGCAAAAAAACTTGATCCAAATACAGAGGAAAAAACATTTTTACCAAGGCCTGATTTAGATGCCTATACCGCCTTGATACTTTTAAATGACTTCAACAAAAAACCTCCAGAAAAAATTTATAACAAGGGCGCTATGACATCCCTGGTCCCAAAAAGTTTTTCCGGAAAAAATAAAATTGAGGGGAAAAAGGGTCTAAGGATTTTTATTGATGTTGGTGGAGAGTGGATAAAAATTCAAAAAGGAAAAGAAATAACAACTATATATGTTGACCACCATGGAGCCGGACAGAAAAAAGCAACCTCCGGAACTAAGATGATGTACGAGATAATGGAAAAAGCCGGACTTTTGAAAGAAAAACCTGAATGGTTAGATAAATTTGTTAATTTTGTAGACGAAGCTGATAACCTAACTTATTTAAAAAAAAGAAACGAGACAGGGAAAAAGATTTTTGATAAAAAATACTTCAAGGAAACATGGCCAAAAACCCTTTATTCTTTAGCTTTTAGCGTTCCACCGAAAATTCTAATGGAACTTTTCAAATCTGGAAAAATCACAGACCCATCAGCACTGTTAACAGAGGAACAGTTAAATGGCGAAATCGGAAAGACAATAATCAAAACTATAAAGAATGAAAAGGGTGAAAAAATAAAAGACATAACTATTGCTGAAGAAATAAAAAAAACAACTGGGAGAGTTAATAAAACACTCACCAATATAGATGTAATAAATCAAAACGCAAACAGAAAAGGATTACAGTTGAACACCAAATCACTAGGGAAAATAGTGTATCACAATTTTGCAGAGACAAAATTTGGCAGATTAAATATCCCAAATTATCTTGCTTTCTTGGGAACAAAATCTCTCGGCCATGAAACATATGTAAACTGGAACAAGCAGGAAAAAAGTTTTTTCATAAACTCAAATAATCAAAATTTAAGTATTATTGCCCAGAAACTAAATGAAGCTGATCCCGGATGCGCCAAAGACGTCAGGGGAGTTATGATCTTCGGAAAAATAAAAAATCTAACCGAAAAGCAATTTTTAGATATTATTGACCCTAAAATAGCAGAAAATGCAAAAACTGGAGCAATTGACTTAATGCCCAAAGAAAAAAAGGGAAATATCCCAGAAGAGAAAGAAAGCAATTATTTAAACCCCGAAGAGATGATGGAGTATGCGGAAGGGCACCTCGGACAACAACAAAGAGTAAATGAAATTAAAAGAGAACTAAGAGAAATAGAAAAGAAAACACCGATTGAAGAATTGAGGGAGAAACAAGTGGTTTATGAATATTTGCTTAAGAGTGAAGAATATAATGACGAACCAGTAATAGTAAAATATGCCAAAGAAAAACTTGAAACAATCAAAAGAATAGAAGAACTGCAAAAAGAACTAGAAACAGCAAGAAATGAGAAAATCTCGCCTTCTTCAGTCTTATAAAAACCCAAAAAAACCTTATGTCAAGAGAACTATTGACAAATAGGCGTTTATTGTGATATACTGTGGCCGATATAGAACCTTGAAATAACTTTTAAAAAACAATAATGATGAGAACAAAAGCTTTTTTTCTTGCTCTCCTTTTAGGATTGAGCGCAACCATTCTGTGCCAGGCACAAAATGAAGAAGAATTTTTCAGTGATGATGACAATAAAACCGTCGTTACCACCGATAATTCAAAGAATTCCCAGGTCAACCCCTACGAAGAGCAAATAAAAAAGCTCGAGAAGGAAAAGGCCGACCTGAAAAAAATCAACGACAATCTCCGCGTACAGGCCGACCAGCGGGCTGAACTTGAAAACAAGCTGACAAAAAAAGACCAGGAGAATGAGAAATTAAGAAAAATCGCCGAGGCAAATAAGGCCGAAGCTGATTCTGCCTATAAAGAGTTGTATGACTTTAAAATGGCAACCTCTACCTTTGGCGTTTCGGCAGAAAATTTCGCCCTCGCACAGAAAGACCCGATCCCGGTTGATTCAGCGAAAACTGACTCAGTGAAGAAAGAGGTCAAGAAGCCGTTGGTAACCAAGGTTATTGGGACCATGACAGAAGCTGACACGGCTTTCGTCGCCTCAACGGATTTAAAGATCGTTCCCCAAATCAAAAAGGGGACAATTCTTCTTCTAAAGGAGAAAGATGCTGATGGCAATGAAATCAAAATTGCCCGCATCAGGAAAAGCGATGTGGAAGCAGAAAAAAACCAGTTTGCCAAATTGTGCGAAATGGGATACACCCTCGAAGAGGTGAATAAATAAACCTGCTCTAAAACATAGAGGCCGTTTCTGAAAAGAAACGGCTTTTTTTATTTGTATGATAAAATAATAACATGCCAGAAAAGTTAGGAAAAAAAGTAAACAAACAGGAGGAAGAAGATACGAGTCTTTCTCTTTTTGCTGAGCTCGAGGAAAAAACTAAACACCTGGCAGGAGCTATAAAAGAAGAACAAAAAATGCGCATCCTTGAAAAAAAGGGGTATATTATTCCCCAAGGGGAAAGGATAAGGCATTATATAAACTATGTCTGGGAAATTATAGAGAAAGAGCCAGAAGAAAAAAGGCACGAAAAATTTATAGAAATTCTAGAAAAAGAAGGAGTTTTTTCAAAGGAAGAGCTTGAAATATTGATGATAGGTGAAGAAATTGTAGAAAAAGGAGAGATACCAAAAGAAGAGGAGCAAAAAATTGAAAAAATAATAGAAAAAGAAAAAAATCCCAAAAACTGGGCAAAAAAGCTTTTGCTTCTTGGCCTAGCGCTTCTCGCTCCACTTTACAACAAAAATAAACCCTCAGCTGAACAAGAATTTATTAAAAAAACAAACCAACTAGAGGTAGAAGCACCCCAGGCTAAAAAAATTACAGAGGAAACAGCAAGGTTCTCGGCAGAAAAAATGGCTGAATCTATAAAAATTCCAGAAAAACTTAGAAAACCGATAGAATTTTTTAAAAATCTTGATTTTATTAAGGGAGAATTTTACTTGCTAGACAAAAGCGATAAGAAAAAACCAACCCTATACCAGATAGCAAAAGAAGGAAATGTTTTGTCTCGAGATGTTGTAGGGATTGGAAAAGAAGAGGGCGATAAAACAGAAGGATTCACAACCCCTGCTGGTATTTTTATGTTAAGTAAATGGCTGAAACAAGAAGACATAGATCTGTATGGGGCTGATGGAGTATTGAGAATGCTCGGATATTCTATAGATGGCAAAAGGATAGGCAATAGAGGAATCCATGTAATATATCCCCCAGAGGAAAAAGAGAGGACAGAAAAAATGCTGGACACCGAAAGCTCAAAAGGTATCAGTTTTAGTTGCATAAATATGTTTCCAGAAGATTTTAAGAAGCTAATCCTTGACTACAAAGAAGCAGGAGGAGAGGGAAAGTTGTTTTTGATAATAATGCAGGAAAAAAATGATTTTGATGAGAAAAATTGGAAAAAAATAACAGAAAAAATGAGTGCTGACGCAAAAATACTGGAAAAATAGAAGACCTATTAACATTGACTTTTGTAGAAAAAGCTGATATAATTCTAAGCGTAGTCAAAAATTAATTGATATAATCAATAACATGAGCAAGGAAAAACCAGAAAAAGGGAAAAAGATCGACCTAACTTCAAGAGAAGGAATAGCTAAGTTCCTTGCAAGTCAAAAACCTAATATAAAAATAACGAAAGATGTGACAGCGCCTACTAAAAAGGAAGAGGAGGGGCAGAAAGAAATTTTTGCTGAGGCAGAAAAATTAATAGATATGGAAAAAAGCGGAAATCCTCAGGAAAAATACAACCGTGGTTTTATAAAAGAATACTATGAGGCGACACAAAAAGAGGGGGAAGAATATAAGCCCTATATTGAACAGGTGCAAAAAGAAACGAGAGAAAGGTTGCCCGAACTCGAAAAACAAATAGAGGAAAATAAAAGAGCAACGCACGAGCTGAGTCTTGAGCATAGAGATCCAGAAGAATACCAGAGACAAAAAGAGGCCTCAAGGCGAGAAGAGGAAGAAGTGGAAAAATCAATTACTGAGACCATTCCGAAAGAAAAAACTAAAGAAGAAAAAGAAGACGAAGAAATATTAGCAAGAATTCAGGAAAAAATAGAAAAAACAGCTGAAAAAGAATCAGAAAGATTAGATGAAAAATATGGATTTGGAGAGGAAAGAAAAAAAACGCCACACAAAACATACAAGACAGGAGATGTTGTGGAATTTGAACTGGCAAAAGAGGAAGAAATCGCAAAAAACACTAAAGAGGATGACACGAGCAAGAAAGAAAAAATAAACGAGATTGCAGATAGTTTAATGAATTTAATATTAGAAAATAAAAAACTGGAAGAAAAACTTTCGCAATTAATTTCAGCTCGTGAAAAAATAGAAAAAGAAGAAAAAACTCAAGAAACAACGATAAAGAAACAGGAAGAATCAGATTTTAAGTCACTGGAGGATTTCAAAAAATCAGAAATATTTTTATCGCTAAAGCCCGCTGATTCTTTACAGATAAAGGTGCAATTTGGCAATGACTATGAATACAAGGTAGATGAAGTAGACGAAGACTCCGCTCTTATTGCTTTTCTTAATAAAAAAACTGGTGAAGTAAAAAAAGATTGGGTAGATCTTGAAAAAAAAGAAAAGCCAAAAGAGACTTTTAAAAAGGAATTTACTGAAAATGACATGCACTGGGGCTTTCCAAACTATACAGAAGGGGAAGGTGAATTAAATTTCAATATTGGGAAAAAAGAGGTTACTATAAAAATGAGAGAGGTAAAATTAGAAAAAAAAGAAAGGGGAGCAATAGGTAAAATAATTTTTGGTGAAAAATTCCAAAAGAAGAAACTAAAAGAACCTTACTGGGAAGTCTACACTTATGGTAATGAAAAATTAGAAGACAAATATCATAAATGTAGAAATAAAGAAGAGGCACTTAAAAAAGTAAACGAGATCGCAAATGAAGCACTAAAGGAAATAGAAGGAGAGATAAAAGAAGACGAAAAAAATAAGCCATTTGAATATTTTATAGCAAAAAAAATAACCAACCCATTTTTAGCTGAAAAAATTAAAGACCGTTTTTCTGATTTGGTTGATTTAAGAAGAGAATATAATACAGGAGAACACTGGCGAGGATATGAATTCTTACAATCAGCCGGAGAAAATGAGGGATTCTTTGAGTTTAATCTGTTTGGCTTTGTTATGATAATAAAAAACGTCAAAGAAATAAGAGCAGAAGATAGTGAGGGGAGAAAAATAATCGATTCTTATTCAGACAATGCTATATACAAAATAATGGGCCCAAATGGAGAAATAATTGCAGACGATATAAAAGGATATCAAGAAGCTAGAAAAATTTATGAACAAAAAACCGAAAAATACAAAAAGGAGGTCGAGGAAGAATTTAATAGAATAAATACTCCAAAATAATACTATGGAACAACCTCCAAAAAACAAAGAAACACTGGATAAAGAAATACAAGAAACACAAGAAGCGATAAAGAAAAATCGCGAATCTCAGTTGGCAATGCTTGAAGCACTCATAAGCATTGGCGCGCCAGAAGAAAAAATAAATGCACTCAAGAAGGCAATGGGAGTTGAGATTACAGAAGCATCAGCAAAAGAAGAAACGCCCGTTGAAAGAATACCTGAGCCAGAGAAACCAGAAGACAAAAAGGTTTTTAATACTGCCCCAGATGAAGTAGATCCTGATTATGTAGCACCAGAAGAGGAATCAGGAATTATTGGTTCAGGAAGAGATCAAATGAGTGAAGAAAAGAAGGAAAAAACTAAAAAAGAGCTTCTAAAAGAGGCGATAGAAAAAGGGGATGAGGCTGAAATAAAAAAAATAGAAAATGAAACTCTTGAAAAAATAAAAGAGGAAGAAAAGAAAGCAGAAGAACCTGCTCTTTTAGAAAAGGAAGAAGTACTCGAAAAAGACCCGGAAGACAACTTGATAGGTGCACGATTAGAATATGTAAGAGAGTATGGGAAGTTTTTAAAAAAGAAAAGGAAAGGACTAGGCGTATTCAGACAACTTTTTGGAGGAAAAATTTCAGAAAAAGAAATTCCAGAAGAATTAAAAGAATTGGAACAAGAATATGACAAGGCAACAGTGGAATACGGTAAAAAAATGTATGCGGAAAAGGAAGCAGAGCTTATAAAATCAGGAATGTCAGAGGAAAAAATAGAAGCAGAACTAAAAAAATATAAACAGAACAAAATTTTCACAAAAGTAATAATAGAAGAGCAAAGCAGATTAAACGCATTAAAAGCAGAAAATCTTCCACCTAAAGAAAAAGGTGTATTTAGAAAAGGACTGGATTGGTATTTAAAACAGCCAAGATGGAAAAAAATTGCAATATCTACAGCGCTATCAACGGCTATAATAGCCTCATTTTCTGGAGGAGCTATCGCTGCTGCAGGCGGAATTGCAGCTTATGCCGGAACAAGATACGCACGCGGTCTTGCAGGAAGCATCTTGGGACAAAGCGCAGCAAAGGCTTATGATTTTTTTATAAAAGAAAAGTCTTCAAAAACTAGAGCATGGCAAGAACAAGAATTGAAAGATTGGTTTGCGGAAGAATCTTTTGATACCAGCATGGCAACAAGTAAAAAAGATTACGCCAAAATTTTAGAAAGAGAGAAAAAAGCAAAAAGACAAAGACTCATCACAAAATCCCTAATAACAATTGCTGCCGGTGGAGCCGCCTCTCTCTCTATGGGAAGTCTTTTATCACCTGAACAAGTATTGTCTGGTGATTTAGACACGCACCAAATGACAGGAACCGAACCCGAAATTGCTGAAATAAAAGCAGAGGTGCAAGATAACTTTCCCCAACACGGTCCTGGTTATGAAGATGATGTTACAAAAGGATTCCCAACTGAAGAACAACCTGCCGTAAATGTAGAACAAAATGAAATCCCAGCAACAGAACCTGAAACAAATGTAGAATTTAAGGCAGAAGAGGTAAAGTTTAGTTCTAGAGGAGCCATACAAACAATTGAAGATCTTAAAAAACAAATACGTATTGACTATCCAGACATCTCCAAAGCCCCAGCGAGCATCCAAGAATTTATGAAAACAAGCTCAACAGAAGAGGCGATAAAGCTTGGTTTTTATGATCCAAATGCACCGGCCGAAAGCGCAATGGCTCAAAGCGGAACGCTAACCTTTGATGAACAAGGTAACCTAAAAACTCACTATGTGGACATGAAAGGAATTGAACACGATGAGACATTGATCCAAAATGAAAACGGAAATATCAAGATAAACAAATACGGTGGAGAAATGTTTGACTCAGATAAAAGCGGAATACAAACGACACCTTCTACAGAAACCACTGGAGCCACCCCAGAAACCGGAGAACTTGATACCAGTTTAGTTGAAAGTCAGACAGAGCCTGTGCCTGTAAATAGTGATATTTCTAAAATATCGGGAGGCGATGCAGGAATACCACAAGAAAATCCAGTGCCTGTAGGCACAGAAACAACAGGAGGAGCAAAAATTGAGACATTAGGCAACCTCTCTCCTGAACAACTAGAACAAGCAAACGAGATACATCAAAGTAATATTGATTATCTTTTCCCAGATGAAGAAGAAACACATGCATGGTTTGCAGTAAAAGATTCACACCTCATGCCAGCTGAAAAATTAATAAACATGAACACGGAAACAATGAATGAAACCTATAAGCCAATGGTACTTTATATGCAAAACCTTCGTGAAGTAACCGGCCTTGATCCTGTCCCCCAAACAGCAATCCAGGTGGGAGAAACACCTGAGGAATATATGATACGCTGTGAAAAATTTGCGGTATTAAATGGGCTAGAAGACAAAATTAGGCTATAATTAGTACGAATTAATAAAATGAATCCAATCCAAAAAAATTTAACAGAGATATTTGAACTAGATAAACTTCTACCGGAGGAAAGAGAAGAATTTATTATACGCGTAGGCTCTGTAATTTATCAAAATGTCCTAATGCGTGCACTAGAAACGATGTCAGATAAGGACCAAAATGGTTTTGAAAGAATATTGGACAATAACGGAAGTCCCCAGGAAATTTTCGGTTTTTTGAAAGAAAAAGTAAAAGATTTTGAAAAAATCATCACCGAAGAGGCAGAAAAATTCAAAAACAAAACAGAAAATATAATGGGCCAAATAGGAAACTAGATTATGCTATAGTATTCGAGATGAGACATTTAGACGGGCTCAATGACAAGCAAAAAGAGGCGGTACTTCATATGGATGGTCCGCTTCTTGTCGTTGCAGGAGCAGGGGCTGGAAAAACAAAGACTATTACCCACCGAATCGTAAATTTAATAAAAAATGGGGTATCGCCAAATAAAATATTGGCCGTAACCTTCACAAATAAGGCTGCAAAAGAAATGCGTGAACGAATTTCATCTGCCCTAGGGGCGGAGAATTTTTCGTTGCGGGGTCTCTCGCAGGCTGACGAGCCGAGAGTGAGCGCTCCGCGACCACGCGGAGACAGCGACCCCGCAAGGAAAGAATTCCACGCCCCCTTCGTTTCCACCTTTCATTCTCTGGGAGTTCATATAATAAAAGAAAATGCAAAAACCTTAGGACTGACGAGGCATTTCACTATTTTAGACGAATCAGATACGACTTCGCTCATTAAAGAAATTATTAAAGAAATTGGTCTTGATCCAAAACAATATGATCCGAGAAAAATAAAAAACATAATCAGTCGTGAAAAAGGGAAATTTGTTAACTTGTCTGACTACTCAGAAAAAGCAAGCGATCATTTGAGCAAAATTGTGGCTCAAGCTTGGAATTTATATGAAAAGAAAAAATCAAAAGAAAATTCATTAGACTTTGATGATCTACTTTTAAAATCAGTAAAACTATTAAAAGACGATAAGGACATCAGAAAAAATTACCAAGAAAAATGGGAATACATCCATATCGATGAATACCAAGACACGAACGAGGTGCAATACTTAATGTCGCATTTACTTTCGGAAAATAATAAAAATATCTGCGCAGTTGGAGACGCTGATCAAAATATTTATTCATGGCGTGGGGCAAATTTAAAAAATATATTGAATTTTGAAAAAGATTATCCAAATGCAAAAATAATTTTACTTGAAGAAAACTATCGTTCAACACAAAACATACTCGAGGCAGCCAATGAGGTGATTAAAAAAAACATATATAGGCCAGAAAAAAATCTTTTCACTAAAAACAAAACGGGAGAAAAAATTTCTTTATATGAAGCACTCGATGAAACCGATGAAGCAGAATTTGTAGCGACAAAAATTTTGGAACTGCTTGACAGATCGACAGATTTTCTTTCGCGGGGTCTCTCGCAGGCCGACGGGCCGAGAGTGAGCGCTCCGCGAGCACGCGGAGACAGCGACCC
>JAHJBA010000027.1 GCA_018813625.1 Patescibacteria group bacterium
CTCATCGCCCGCTCTAATTATTGACAAAATACTACTAATATTATACTATAAAATCAAATATTATTCTTTGATAGTGGTTTAGATTGATATTTGTTTGGTGGATTATCTTAATTTCTTTAATGGGAATTGAGATAATTCACTAATCAATTTCACCCTAAATTAAATAGTTATGAAGACAATTATCATTGTTATTTATCTGTTTGTGATAATGTTATTACCGCAAATTTCTGAGGCTCAATTAAATGTTGAAAATGATTACAAGGGTTATGATTTAAATTCGTCTTTTTCGATTAGAGTTGATGGCTACAGAGATGCGCTAGAAAGTCTACAAAAAAATAATGAATTTCTTTTTGTAGACGATTCTATTTTGTTTGAAGCAGACTCTGCATTTGGTGATGGAAAATATAGTGTTTCAATTTTTTGCAGGACAACCAGGGAGTGCTTAACATTTAAATGGGGATGTAAGATGAAACGCTATAGTTCGTTTAACATATCTCCATGCAACGAACTTTTTGTCGCATATTCAAAAAATTTTCATTATCCTGAAAATTGTGGATATTATTATAGTGACACAACTACGATAGTCTTTTGTATGCGCGAAGATGAAACTGGAGGTTATTTTAAAATGGACCCGAATGGTTCCTTGTTCATCGGTAGGCCATATTTAAATGAAACAACATTTTCACCTGCTAATAAAAATGAAATTGAAATTTTGAAGAGGAAGGTAATTGATATTTGTATGGCTCTTCGTAAGGCAGATGGACTTTATTCTAAAAAATGAATAATTAAAAAAGGAAATTCTAAATGGATTTCCTTTTTTTTATTTCCCCACACTGAAATCCCTAATACTTAATTTAATTAAAGAATCCCCTTTCAACAGTTCTGAAATCCAAGCGGAAAGTCCGCAAATTTTTATTTTACTATTCTTGGTAAAAGCGAGCTAACGCGAGTTACCACTTCATAATTTATGGTATCTATATGCCTAGCTATTTCTTCTGCCGAAATCAGTTCACTTCCCTGCCTTCCAATAAAAACAACTTCATCCTCCGCTTTAATATTTTTAAGATGGCTTACATCCACTGTAATCATATTCATAGCTACTCTACCTAATATTTTACATCTCGTGCCCCCGATTAAAACTTCTCCCCTATTTGAAAGTCCTCGATCGAATCCGTCAGCATATCCCTGCGGAATAATGGCAATTTTGGTCGGAACATAAGTCATATAGGTAAGCCCGTATCCGATAGTATGACCAGCAGGTAAATTCTTAACCTGTGCTACTTTTGTCTTCCATGAAAGAACAGGTTTTAGTTCTAATTTATTTTTATACTCATATTGTATATGCTCAGAAGGCCACAGTCCGTAAATTCCTATGCCTAAGCGGATAATATTATTTATCCCCTTATCTTTTTCGTAAATTAAAAGACCTGAGGTAGCCGAAATATGTGTATCTAGATTCTTAAACCCAAACTTTTTCGCTAGCTCTATTGTTTGATTATATTTTTTTATTTGTTTCTCTGCGTGGGTAAAGTTATTTGTGTCTTCTATATTGGCAAAGTGCGCATAAATGCCAGTAACTTTTATATTCTTACATTTTTTTATTTCTCTGAACAAATTTTCCAAATCGTTTTCCAAAAATCCTTCACGGCCTAAGAGAGCATCAACGGGTATATGTATTTCTTGTTTTTTATTTAATTTCTTCGCAGTTTTTTCTATTTCTTTTAGTTGTCCAATGGAGAAAGCAGATAAAATACAACCAAGCCTAATCGCCTCTTTTAAATCATCTTTCTGCGTGTAGCCGAATAAAAATGTTTTCTTCTTGGTTATTTTTCGCAACGAGCTTAGCTCTTCTACGCTATTAACCTGAAAATAATCCACCAAAGGATTAAGAATTTTTACTATTTCTTTTTGCCCGTGCCCGTAGGCATTGCTTTTTACTACTGCAGAAAATTTTGTGCCTCTTTTTGCTATATTTTTTAATTGCCTAAAATTATACAGTAAATTGCTTTTTGATAATTCTATATACGAAAGAGGCGTCTTTTTCATAATTATTTAACCGTATTCTTTAATTTAGCATCTCTTTTAAACCTGGCAATAGCAAGCTCGATAAGTCTATCCAAGAGCCTAGAAATTGGCAAACCGCTTGCTTCCCACATTTTAGGATACATACTGATAGCTGTAAATCCCGGCAAGGTATTTATTTCATTAGCCAAGATCTTGCCATTTTTAGTTAAAAAGAAGTCAACCCGCCCTAACCCTTCGCAATTCAGGGTTTTAAATACTTTTACCGCCATGTCTTGCACTTTTTTTTCTATGTTTTTAGGTATGTTTGCTGGAATTTGAGAGACAGACTTATTGTCTATATATTTTGACGCATATGAATAAAAATCTGCATTTGAAATTATTTCACCAGGTACTGATGCAATGGGATTTTCATTTCCTAGTACGGAACATTCTATTTCTCTACCATTTATATTTTTTTCAATCACAACTTTAGTATCATATTGAAATGCATCCTTTAGTCCTCTTTGAAATTCTTTTTCATTCTTTACTTTATGAATTCCAACAGACGAACCTAAGTTCGCAGGCTTGATGAACATTGGCAAACCAAGTTTTTTGGAAATTTCTTTAAAAGATATTTTCTCTCCGAATCTGACAACTATAAATTCTCCGATCGGAATACCACCTTCCCTTAAAAGTCTTTTCATCACATCTTTATCCATTCCAACCGCAGAACTGAGTACGCCAGGACCAACAAAAGGAACCTGAACCAATTTTAAAAATCCCTGAAAACTGCCGTCTTCTCCGAATGGCCCATGTAAAACTGGAAAGACAACATCAAACTTTTTTATCTGCTCTAAGGAAAATTTTCCATCTCTTCCTATTTTTACTGGAATGATTTGATATTTTTTCTTATCTAAAGCATTGATAATATTTTGAGCGGATTTTATTGAAACTTCATGTTCGGCTGATTTGCCCCCAAAAAACACTCCAATTTTTAGTTTTCTTTTTTTCATTTTCTAAATTTAATACCTTTTTAAAATAATTTAACAATATCGTTATAGGTGATAAAAATCATAAGAATGATCAAGAGTGAAAAGCCAACCATGTTGGTTATGTTGGCAACTTTCGGATTGATACGCGATCCTTTTATTTTTTCTATCAACAAGAAAAGCAAACGCCCTCCATCAAGCGCTGGGAATGGTATCAGGTTGATAATTGCCAAATTTATAGAAATAAGAGCGGTAAAAGAAAGAAGATAAGAAAAACCAAAATCATACAGATCCCCAACCATACCTACCATTCCGACCGGTCCTGCAACAGAAGCAAAGCTCCCTTTACCCTGTATCCCCTCCTTAATTAGCGTATAAAAGCCTATGGCGGTATCTTTTGTCGCAGATATGTCAAGCTTCATTCCCTCCCAAAAAGCCCTTAAAATAGACAATTTAGCTATCCCTATTTGATCCATAGCTATACCTATTGATGGTTTTCCATCGGCAATATCTGAAACAGGAGTAATTTTTGTTATATTCATCTCATCGACTCCTTTTCTTAAATATCCAAATTCAAGTTCCTTTTCTGGGTGAGACAATACAAAAGATTTTAAAGTATTAGGATTTATTTCAGAAAGAGTTTCGTCGCCAGATTTAATTAAAACTATTTTATCTCCTGTTTTAATGCCCGCATTTTCAGCGGGAGAGTTTGGGAGAACCGAAATAATTACCAAATTAACATCCTTCAGAATGGATCCTTTGGGCTGATTACCAGCTGATGTGGGAAGTCCCGACATAAGCCCAAATGAAAAAAGAAGCCAAGCCAAAATAAAATTAAAAAATATTCCGGCGAACATAACTAGTGCCTGCTGATATCTGGGTTTATGCACCAAACTTCTTGAAAAATCTATCTTTTCAGGAGTTGATTTTTTGTCTAAAAATCCGACTTCCAGAAGGTCAGCCTCGTCCAAGCTCTCTCCAAAAATTTTTACGAAGCCTCCTAATGGAAGCATATTTACACTATACAGAGTCTCCCCTATTTTCTTACCAAAAATTCTAGGAGGAAAACCAAACCCAAATTCATCTACTCTTATGCCAAATCTTTTGGCTACAAAAAAATGTCCAAATTCGTGAACTAAAACCAAAACTATAAGAATTATCAAAAAAATCAAAATATTCATATTATGGCTAACCCATTACTTCCTTCTCTTTCTTTTCGAAAAGAATTTCTAAATTTTTATTCGTTTCGTCAACAATCTTTTGCAAATCATCCTTTGCACGAAACTTATCATCTTCTGTAATTTTGCCATCTTTTTCCTGATTTTGAATATCTTCCCAGACACCTTCGCGTTCTCTACGAGCAGAAATCCTAGCTTCTTCTAATTTTTCCTTTAAAATTTTTACAAGTTTCTGTCTTGTCTCTGTTGTTAATTGGGGAAAGATTACGCGGATACCTGCCTCATCTATCGCCATAGACAATCCTAAATCTGCAGTAAGAATTGCTTTTTCTATTGATTTGATTTGGGTTTTGTCCCAAGGCGCTATGCGTAAGGTTTTAGGATCTTCTATGGAGATAGACGCTATATTTTTTATAGGTTGATAAGCCCCATAAACTTCAACAGAAATGCTATCTAGGATCATCGGTGAAGCTCGACCAGTGCTAAGCTGGCCATACTCCTTGCCTAAAAATTCTTCTATCTTTTTTAACTCACTTTTAAAATTTGAAAAATTATATTGCATTGATCTATTATAGCACTCAATATTAGATTTTTGCAAAGTAATTTTTAATAAAATTACGCACTTTATAAATTGCAAAAATTCACTACCAGGTAGAAGAAATTATAAAACTGGGATAGCCAATGCTAACGACTCCAAGAGCGTTTTTGTGGGTGATCCTGGTTGGTGTAAAAATTCACGCACTTTAAAAAGGTGGTGAAAAAAGTCAAAGTCTATATCTTGATTGGCTTCTTTAATAAAGAATTTATTGTGCAAGACAATTTCAAGGGTATTTAAAAACTTTCCAGCCTTCGATCGAATGGAATCCTCCACAATATTTTCATCACTTTCCTCTCTTTCTTTTAAGAAATCTTTCAAAAAATCAATCCTGTCTTGTAATCTCATCGATAAAAAATCTTCAGCATCTTTTTCTATTGCACTATCTCCACGATTGGTGATCACATAAAATCTAGAAGTAAAAGTTTTCAAAAGAAAATTAATATCCGGTACAATCAGAAAAAAATGTGTATTCTCTATTGGTTCTTCGAAAATTTTAAGTAATGCATTTTGTGCCTCAAGGAGAAAATTATTAGCAGAAATTAAAAAGATTTTTTTGCCAGAAAAAAAACCTTTCTCAAAACTTACAGATTTTAGATTACGTGCATCTTCAATCTTAAAAGAATCCACGGAAATATATTGAAAGTCTGGACTGTTAAAAGTATTTATTCCCAAATTTTTTAGAAAGTCTAAGAGTTGAGGAATAATCGTATCCCGCCCCCCTTCTATGAGATATGCGTGGTGTAAATTATTCTTATCCAAATAATCTTTAATCTCTGGGCCCATTTTATCTTTTACTTAAAACTGTTTTTTTATAGACATCCAGATGTTCTAGGGCAATACCAGTACCTTTGGCAACACAAAATAATGATTCGTCTGCAATTATAGCCTTCACCCCAGTTTTTCTATAAACTAGATCCGTTAGATTTCTTAATTGTGAAGATCCGCCAGTCATTATAATTCCGTGATTCATAATATCCGAGGCTAGTTCCGGTGGAGTTTCTTGTAACACATCTTTTATAGTTTTTATTATTTGTTTCAATTCGTTGTCTATGGCTTTTACTATTTCATTTGTGGATACCTGGGTAGATCTTGGAAGTCCTTGAACAAAATCTCTTCCTTTTATGGTTACACGTATTTCATCCTCGATATTTACAGCCGCTCCGATTTTAATCTTTACTTCTTCAGCAGTTCTATCTCCAATTGCTAAGTTAAAAGTCTTTTTTATGTAATCAGCTATCGCCTGATCAATCTTATTTCCAGCACACTTCATAGATTTACAAGCCACTATTCCGCCGAGGGAGATAACTGCAACATCTGTAGTTCCTCCTCCAATATCAACGACCATATGTCCCTTGGACTCGTGAATTGGAATACCAGCCCCTATGGCTGCTAAAATAGGCTCCTTAACCACATATGCATTTTTTGCACCAGCTCGTATCGCAGCTTCTATGACAGCCCTTCTTTCAGTAGAAGTAACCCCTGCCGGAACAGAAATCATCACATCCGGCTTAAAAATATTCCATGGTCCCATAGCCTTATTTATAAAATAGCGAAGCATGGCTTCTGTAACACGATAATCTGCAATTACCCCGTCCTTCATGGGACAATAAGTAATTATAGATTCAGGTGTTTTTCCTATCATTTCTTTTGCCTCTATTCCTATGGCCAATATCTTATTATCTTGCTCTGAAACCGCCACCACTGAAGGTTCATTTAAAATGATACCTTTTCCAGGCATGAAAACTAGAGTGTTTGCTGTACCCAAATCTATTCCTAATTTTTTTGAAAAGATTCCCATAGAGGTAAATATATCATAGATTATGTTAAAATAAAAATATGAAAATAGTTACTATAATTCCGCTTGAAAAAGGAATCCCAAAGGAAAATCTCACTTATTTTACAGCAAAAAAAGTGCAAAGTGGCGACATTGCTAGTATTCCAATGCGCAATAAAAAAATCCTCGGCCTAATTGTTTCTACTGAAAAGATAAAAAACATAAAGTCTGGTATTAAGACTATGCCCTTTAATCTTAGAAAGATAATCGAGATAAAGGAAAGATCTATTTTCTTGAAAGAATTTCTAGAGTCTGCATTTTTGGCTAGCGACTTTTTTGCTTTTAGAAAAAATGTTTTAATTCCAACTATAATTCCTTGCGCTTTTTTGCAAAAGTATGACAAAATAGCAAAATTAAAAAACAAAACAAAAAAGATAGAGGACGCCTCTAAAAATTTAAAATCTGAAAAATTACTCTTACAAGGCCCCTTCGCTGAGAGAATCTCTTTTTATAAAACTTTTGTACGGGGGCTATTCGCCGAAAAGAAGTCTGTGTTTATAGTCCTACCAACAGAACATGATATTGAAATTTTCTATGAACATTTATCTAAAGGAATAGAAAATTTTGCTTTTTCTGTTCACGGAGGGTTGAGCGCAAGCAAGCAATTAGAAAGATTTGAAAGGATATTGACTTCTCCTCATCCAGTCCTAGTACTTGGAACAGCCCCATTTTTATCCATACCTCGTAAGGATTACGGTTCTATTGTTATAGAACATGAAAGTTCTAGTGCTTATAAAACTATTAGTAATCAACAGCTGGATCTTCGTATTTTTTCGGAGATATTTGCATCAAAAATAAACGCTAAATTTATATTGGGTGATTCTCTTTTAAGGTTCGAAACAATAGCAAGAAAAGAATTGGATAATTTTTCTGAAGTATCTCCTTTGTCTTTTAGAACAAAATTTGATGGAAATATAGAAATTCTAGAAAAAGAAGGTAAATTCAAAATTTTCTCGGATAATGCCTTTGTAAAAATACAAAACACATTAGAAAAGAAAGAAAATATTTTCATATTTTCACTAAGAAAAGGATTAGCAACCATGACCATCTGCAGGGATTGTGGCGAAACTGTAAGCTGTGAAAAATGTTCGTCGCCAGTGGTTCTTTATCAATCACACGATGCTAAAAAAAGAATTTTTGCCTGCAATAGATGCGGGACTAAAAAAAGCTCGGAAATAGTTTGTTCCGCTTGCGGAAATTGGAATCTAATTCCGCTGGGTATCGGAACTGATACCGTATACAATGAAGTTAAAAAATCTTTCCCGAACGCAAAAGTATTCAAATTAGATAAAGAGTCTGTAAAAACAGCCAAGGAAGCTGAAAAAATTATTAAAGAATTTGAAAAAACTTCTGGATCAATGCTTGTAGGCACTGAAATGGTCCTGTTTTATTTGAAAGAAAAAGTCTCTCTTTCTGTTCTGGCTTCTTTTGATTCTTTGTGGAATATACCAAGTTTCAAAATGAACGAAAAAATCATACAGCTTATTCTTTCTATAATTCATAAGACTCGGAATGAGCTTATTATTCAAACAAAAAACAAAGATGATCCAACATTAACTTCAATAACTTCGGGAGATTTACTTGCCTTTGTGCGCGAAGAACTAGAAGAAAGAAAAAAAATGGAATATCCTCCCTATAAACGTTTCATCAAAATTTCTTATTCTGGGAATGAGGAAGAAATTGCTGACATAAAAAAACAACTGGCAGAAATCTTTAAAGAATATAATCCAGAAATTTTTAGCGGATTTGTGGCCAAACAAAAAAATAAATATATTTTAAATATTTTACTCAGAATAAATCGTGAAAAATGGTCATTGCCTGATCTTTCTGACAATGCTTTAATTGATAATATTCTACTAGAAAAACTCTTATCCCTTCCACGAGGTTTTATTGTAAACATAGATCCAGAGAATATAATTTAAACTAGAGTACTTATGCTTTGTAATATGCCCGATTTTGCTTTTATTTGAAAGCGTATCGGGCAGACTGAAAACATTTTACTTTTTTGGCTGATTGAAACTTAGGATCTTCCTATTCTTACAATTTCTTCACAGACTTTAATAATCTCTTTTTCTGTTTCCCTTAAATCAGCTCCGGCAAGTCGCCTTATGAATGACACAAAGTATCCTCTTACCTTTTTCATATCTTTTTAATTTACAATTTTTCTAGCTGTATTATATATTATGTGTAGTAAAATGTCAAGTATTATATTGCCAAAACACCTAAGGTGTGGTAATAATAGTGAATTCTCCCCTTATTTTTTCAGGGTTTTCCCTAAAATACTCTAAAAGGCCTTTTGGGTCCCCTGTTCTGAACTCCTCATAGACTTTTGTCAATTCGCGAGCCACGCAAACCTTCTTTTTGGGGCAAAATTTTTGAAGAGACTCCAGGGCTTTTAATATCCTATGGGGAGATTCATAAAAAACCATTGTTCTTTTTGATTCCGCAATTTCTTTAAAGAGCGTTTCCCTTCCCTTTTTATGGGGCAAAAAACCGAGGAAAGTAAATTCATGAGTTGGCAAACCACATGCCGAAAGTGCGGTTATGACAGCCGAAGCACCAGGTATTGGAATAACATTTACTTCATCTCCAAATTTTTCTTTTATTTTTGAAACTAACATAGCACCGGGATCAGAGATGCCAGGTGTTCCAGCATCTGAGACTAAAGCTAAATTTTTGCCTTCTTGAAGTAATTCAAAAATCTTCTCAGTTTTTGCAAGCTTGCTTTGTGCGTGATAACTCACTGTTGGCTTATTGACAGAATACCTGTCCAAAAGCCTTTTTGTCATTCGTGTATCTTCACATAATATTAAATCCACCTCTTTAAGCGTTTCAATCGCACGAAACGTAATATCTCCCATATTTCCTATCGGTGTCGAAACTACGTAAAATTTAGACATTATTTTCTTTTGTACCTTCCCATTAATTCTGCTTCAGCCAAAACATGATCTTTTATACTATTTTCAAGGTCCTGAAATTTGGAATTCTCAGGAATATTTAATGTAGTATTGAGAGCATAAATTTTGAAAAAATATCTATGGGAACCATCAGGAGGACAAGGCCCGCCATAGGAGTTTCTAGGCCAGCTATTTTCACCTACCACCGCTCCAGCTGGAATACTATTCTCATTTATATCTGAAGTTTCAGGAGAGATATTCCACACCAGCCAATGAATCCAAGTCCCACTTGGAGCATCCGGATCATAAACGACAAGAGCGAGGCTCTTAGCCTCTTTGGGAACATTTTTAAGAACAAGTGAAGGATTTACCCCCTCACCGTCGCAGGTAAATTTACTTGGTATTTCTTCTCCATACTTGAACGACGGACTCTCCATTTGCATATTTATATTATAACCTGTAGTAGATTTTGGCGAAAGTCCCGACTTTGAGCTTTGCTCATCGCCCAAATTCACTATAGGGTTACAGGTAACCTGCATATCTTTTGCAAACCAAAAGACCATGCTAGCGAACATTAAAAATAAAACAATTGCCAAAATATTTTTCATTAATAGTCTACTCAGAAACCATATCAGCTAAAATTATGACATTACTTTTTTTACGAACTTCTAAGACTCCACCGGAGACCTTAAATCTTGTTTCTTTATTTTCTTTTTTAATAATTACTTCCCCAGAAGAAAGAGCAGAAATTAATTGCATATGCATAGGAAGAACTTCAATTATTCCAGTTTGAGTCGGCACAAAAAGAGACTCTGCCTCTCCTTCGTAGGCTATTTTATCTTTCCCTATAATTATTACTTTAAGATTATGCATTTGCTTCCTTAATTACATCTTCGATTCCACCCTTCATATAGAATGCTTGTTCCGAAATATGATCATACTTTCCTTCTAAAATTTCCTCAAAGCTTTTTATTGTATCTTCGAGCGAAACATATTTCCCATTTCGGCCAGTAAATTGTTCTGCAACGAAAAATGGTTGTGAAAGGAATTTCTGAATTCTTCGAGCGCGAGAGACTGCCAGTTTATCATCGTCAGTCAATTCATCCATTCCAAGGATCGCAATAATATCTTGCAAATCTTTATATCTCTGCAAAATTTTCTGAATGCCTCGAGCTACATTGTAATGTCTTTCGCCTATTATATTCGGATCAAGAATAGTTGAAGTAGAATCAAGAGGATCAACAGCTGGGTAAATGCCAAGCTCAGAAAGTGGACGAGAAAGAACGACAGTGGAGTCTAGGTGTGAAAATGTTGTCGCAGGTGCCGGGTCGGTCAAGTCATCGGCTGGAACATAAATAGCCTGCACTGAGGTAATAGAACCCTTGTCCGTCGAAGTAATTCTTTCCTGTAAATTTCCCATTTCTGAAGCTAAAGTAGGTTGATAACCTACGGCTGATGGCATACGTCCGAGCAATGCGGATACTTCAGAACCTGCTTGAGTAAAGCGAAAAATATTGTCCATGAACAAAAGCAAGTCTTTTCCTTCTTCGTCACGAAAATGTTCCGCCATAGTAAGAGCAGAAAGAGCAACACGAGCACGAGCACCTGGCGGTTCATTCATCTGCCCAAAGACTAACATTGTCTTATCTAAAACTTTTGATTCTTCCATTTCTCTATATAAATCATTTCCTTCACGAGTCCTTTCTCCAACTCCAGCGAACACAGAATATCCACCGTGCTCAGACGCAATGTTTCTGATCAACTCTTGAATTACAACTGTCTTTCCCACTCCCGCTCCTCCGAATAATCCAACTTTTCCTCCTTTTAAGAATGGGCACATTAGGTCAATAACTTTTATACCTGTTTCTAGTACTTCAGTTTTTGGTGACTGTTGAGCAAAAGTAGGTGCTTTTCGGTGGATAGGAAGCCTTTTCGAGGATTTAGGAGCTGGTTTTTCGTCAATTGGATTTCCAACCACATCGAACATTCTTCCAAGAGTTTCTTTGCCAACTGGTACAGAAATCGCTTCACCTGTATCAACAACCTCGTCTCCACGAGAAAGCCCGTCAGTTGAGCTCATGGCAATAGTTCGGACTTCATTCAAACCCAAATGCCCTGCAACTTCTAAAACTAAATCTTCTTTTCCTTCTCTTTTTATAATTAATGCATTAAGAAGTGCAGGAAGCTCTCCTTCAAATCTTACATCTACGACCGCTCCAATAATTTGTGATATTTTTCCTTTTTTCATTTATTTATGAATATTATTAATAATTAATTAACTGATAAAGCCTCTGCACCAGCAACTATTTCAGAAAGTTCTTTTGTAATACCATCTTGTCTAGCGTGGTTATAAGATAACATAAGAGAATCTAAAATTGTAGTGGCATTGTCACCAGCGTTCTTCATTGCAAACATTCTAGCAGAGTGTTCTGAAGCATATGCTTCAGCTAAAGTCTGATACACAACAATATCTACTAAACCTGGTAAGATACTTCCTAGTATAATATTTAAATCTGGTTCAAATTGATAATCAACTAAACTCTTTTCGTCTATTAAAACTCCCTCATTTTCTGAAACATCTTCTACTACATTTTTCACAGTTTCTACACTCAACGGGAAAAGTTCTCGCAAAACTGGTTTGTAAGTAGTTGATTTCAAAAATTCAGTATATAAATTTTTACACTTTTATAATCACCCTCTAAAAATTCTTTAATAACCAGACCTGATAATTCTTTTATTTGTTCTAAGTTTGAATATTCTGAAAAAGTTGTAAAACTTGCAAAAGTTGCAATATTCAACTTTTTACAAATTTTTTCCGCATATTTCCCTATGGTCACTGCCTTCAACTCTTTTCCTTGCAGTTCTTTTGTTTTTGTATAAAAAAATAATGCTTTAAAAAGGTTGGTATGATAACCCCCGCAAAGTCCTTTATTGCTCGTAATCAAAATTATTAATTCCTTTTCAGATTTTCCCCTCACCATGAGAGGGTGGCTGACATCTTTATTTCTTGAAAGATTTACTAACAGCTCAAGTGCGTAATGAGAATAAGATCGAGAAGAAAGTGCTTTATCTACGGCTCGACGCATTTTGGAAACAGAAACCATCTCCATCGTTTTAGTGATTTTCTTGATGTTTCCAACTGACTTTATTTTCTGTTTTATTTCCTTTGTTCGCATTATTCTTTAATATCAAAAGGACCCCAATAAGGAAAACCTGATAATGAGATATCGCTAATTACATATTGATTTCCACAAACTATTGCTTGTCTTTCATAAGAACCTCCACAACCATATATTCCTTCTTCACAATCTCCTAGTTTTTCTTTAAAATAGTTTATTATTTGAGCTTTTTCTCCTGTTTTTTTACAAATACGACCATCGCTTGGACTACTTACAAAAGTTGATTCAACTTCTCTCCAGTCAATATAAAAAGAGTCTGGTATTTTATCACTAAAATTCGTATATAAAAAACCCTCAGGTATATTCTCATTAAAAACAGAATCGTCGAAAATAACATTTTTATTTCGATAATTTTGCCATACAAAATATCCCAGAACAACAAGTAATATAATAAAAATTGTAATAATATTTTTTTTCATATATTAACTTCCCATAAATTCTTTAATAGCGCTCTTTAATTCCCCCTCAACCTGTTCATTCCAGTCTTTTTCCAAATCTGCAAGCAAGTTCTTTTTTGAACGCTCTAGAAAAGCATAAAATCCTTCTTCCCAAGCTTTAATTTCTGTGATTTCTAATTCATCTAAATATCCTTCATTTACAGCATAAATAGCGCATACTTGTTTTGAAACATCTATTGGAGAATATTGATTCTGCTTCAAAAGTTCCGTCACTCTTTTTCCCCTATTTAGGGCTTTCTTTGTTTCTGGATCGAGATCAGAATCAAACTGAGCAAAAGATTCTAATTCTCTATACTGCGCCATGGCAAGTTTCATTTTACCTGCAACCTTTTTCATCGATTTAATTTGAGCAGATGATCCTACGCGAGAAACTGAAAGTCCCACATTGATAGCTGGACGAATGCCCTTATAAAAAAGTCCAGTTTCTAGAAAAATCTGTCCATCAGTAATGGAAATGACATTTGTAGGAATGTAGGCAGACACGTCACCAGCCTGTGTTTCAATAATCGGTAATGCAGTAATAGAGCCACCACCGTAATTTTCATTTAACCGGCAAGCTCTTTCTAGTAATCGTGAATGTAAATAAAAAACATCTCCAGGATATGCCTCACGACCTGGTGGACGACGAAGAAGAAGTGAAATCTCTCGGTATGCCACCGCGTGTTTGGATAAATCGTCATAAATAATTAAAACGTCTTTCCCTTTATCTAGAAAATATTCCCCTAGGGCACAGCCCGAATATGGGGCAAGATATGAAAATGCTGGACCGTCAGAAGATCCCGCTGAAACAATAATTGTATAATCCATTGCTCCGGCTTCCCTTAGTTTTGAAACGATACGAGCAACCTTAGATTGTTTTTGCGAAATAGCAACATAAATACAAATAAGATTCTGCCCTTTTTGGTTGATGATAGTATCAATAGCAATAGCAGTTTTCCCTGTTTGTCTATCTCCAATAATAAGCTCACGCTGACCACGGCCGATTGGAATCATCGCATCAATCGACTTTATCCCAGTCTGCACAGGATTTTTAACAGGTTCACGGGTCATAACTCCGGAAGCAATCTTTTCCACCGGATAAAATCCGTCATTTTTTATTTCGCCCCCCTCGTCAATGGGTTCGCCCAGAGGGTTTACTACTCGTCCGATAAACTTATCGCCAACTGGAATAGAAAGGATTTTATTGGTTCTTTTGACTATTTCGCCTTCTTTAATTTTTGAAAAATCGCCAAGCACGATTGCACCAACAGAGTCTTCTTCAAGGTTTAAGGCTAGACCAACGGCCCCAGATTCAAAAGATACCATTTCTGAAGACTGGCATTTTGCAAGACCAGAAATTTTTGCAATCCCGTCTGAAATACTCATTACCGTGCCGTATTCATAACTCTCGGCTCCCCCTTTAAAATCAGCTATTCTTTTTTTTAAATTTTCTATTGTTGCATTCGCACTCATAATTTTATTTGCCCCGCCATAGACGTGGGTAATTTACTTTATAATTTTTTCTTCTAATTTTTTTAAACTCGTCATAATACTTGCATCATAAATCGTTCCTTTCCATTTTGCCCTGAATCCAGCTATCAATTCTTTCTTAATTTTTATAACTTCAGATAAATCATCAGCCTTAAGAAAACTTTTAATATGCTTTACTGTATCGTGCTTAATTTCATGTGCTGTTTCTATCTGAATGCCATTTTTTTCTTTATCTAATTCAATAATTTTTTCCAAATGATACAAAACTGAAGGCAATTGCGCTTTTAAGTTTTTCTTCTCTATAAAATCAAAAAACTTATTATCAAGATCTTTCGTATTTTCTTCCGAAAGTTCAAATAGCGCCTTCGCAAGTTGTTTTGATTTAATCATACTTATTTTAATCCCTGCCTGCCGACAGGCAGGATTGCGTTGATAATATCCTCGCCCTTACCCTTGGCAACATAGCTCTCCATTATCTTTTTTACTCCTTCCGCCACTAACTGCGACGCTTCCTTTTGGACCGCGTCATTGGCTATTTTCTTTTCTTTTTCCGCATCTAATTTTGCCTGTTTTATCATTTCTTCCCTTTCTATGGTAGCCCTATCCTTTGCTTCCTTTACTATTTCCTTCCCATCAGCTTGTGATTGGATCATTATATTTTTCGCACTGTTTTTTGCCTCACGAATTATCCCCTCCTTTTCAAGGTTTGCATTTTCAAGTGCATTACGTGCCTCCTTGGCATTATCAAGGCCAGTATTAATCTCTAGAGTCCTATCCTCTATCAATTTCCTTAATGGCTTTGCCGCAATAAAATAGAGAGCCATAAAAACAAGCCCGAAGTTCACAACTTGCGCTATCATTAGCTTCAAATCTATGTGAAATGTTGTAATTAATTCTTCCATTCTTAATAAATATTATTTAATTGAAAATGCGATAACCAAACCATAAATAGCTACAGCTTCTGCGAATGCTGAAATAATAAGCATGGGAACAAGTATCTTACCCACAGCCTCTGGATTTCTTCCGATTGATTCCATCGCCTTTGCTCCGATCATACCAATACCAAGACCTGCGCCAATTGCTGAAAGACCTATTGCGAGCGACTTTGCAAGCGGAGCTAAATTTACTACTGAACTAACTATTGCTTCTTCCATATTTTTTCTTCTTAATTAATCCCGACGCTTTTGGGTCGGGACTCCGACTTTACGTCGGGGCTAATAATAATTTCGACTAATTTTTAATAATTTACACATGCACCATTTCTTTTTTATGCTCATCATGCTCGTGTTCAGAATGATCCTGCGCGGCTATTGTGAAATAAACCGTTGCAAGCAAGCTGAATATCAAAGCTTGGATAAGCCCGACAAACACTTCTAAAAATAAAAATGGTCCAGGTACAATAAAAGCAAATATTGCTGACATCGAAGCTAAAAGCACCTCTCCGGCAAAAACATTACCGAACAATCGAAAAGAAAGCGAAGCAATTTTTGCCATTTCTCCAAGGAGTTCCAAAAGTCCAACGAAGAAGTTAATAGGAGCAACAATAAGTACTGTCGGATCTTTTCTGACTTTTGTCACCATTGACCCGAGTGCTTTCAGATTAACATACTTATTGAATGTTTTCCAGAGTCCGATTGCAAAAATACCAAAGAAGTTTGATGCAAGCACTATCATAATACTTAAAGCCAGGGTCGTGTTAATGTCAGCGGTACCAGAGCGCAAAAAAGGAATAAAGACCGAATGCACCCCTTCTTTTGCAATAAGACCAATAGAGCCAAGAATCGGCAAAAGACCAAGCCAGTTATTAACCAAAATAAAAAGAAAAAGAGAGAAAACTAATGGAAAAATTTTTTTAGAAATCTTTCGATCATTGGTCACTTGATCTACTAAAGATAAAGCGCCTTCCATGATTACTTCAAAAACATGCTGAAGCTTTCCTGGAATTTTTTTTAGCTTTAACCTAATAACCAAAGAAAACAATAGTATTACCAAAACTGCCAGCCAAGAAGTTAAAAGCGAATTTGTAACTTGAAAATTTCCAATATTAAAAATTGGTTCAGCGTAAATGGTCACTTCGTGGCTTGGATGTTCTACTGTATTCTGTTCTATATTATTACTTTCCATTTTTTTCTAAATCTTTTTTATATTTTTTTATTTCAAGCCAAATACCAAAAATTGTAATAATAAAACTTAATCCTAAAATAACAAAAAGTTTTTCTCCGTTTAAAGCGTATTTATGCAATACTACTGCAAGAATAACTGGAATTAATATCCAACCAGTTGTTTTTACATAAAAATACAAAACTTGTTTTTTCCAATGATTTTTCATTTTATTTCGCAAAAAACCAAAAATACACCTGAATAATCAGAAGAATTACAACGAAAATGATTGTTAAAACTTCTTTTTTCATTTTCATAGTGAGCGTGGATGGAATCGGACCATCGACCTCTGTCTTATCAGGACAGCGTTCTACCACTGAACTACACGCTCAAAACAGTTTAAAATATAGCAAAAGTAGCGCCTTTTGGCAAACAAAAAATCACCCGAAGGTGATTTTTTGTTTCAATTATTCAGACTAGTATTCTCTGCGTCCACCGCGATTTCCACCGCCGTAACCGCCATTTCCACCAGTTCTTGGTGGTCGAGCCTCCATTGGACGAGCTTCATTAACTGTAAGCTTGCGTCCTTCAAATTCTTGACCATTTAACATAGAGACAGCCTTCTGTGCTTCCTCTTCTGTTTCCATTTCAACGAATCCGAAACCTTTTGAGCGACCGGACATTTTGTCCATAATAATCACAGCTGATGTAACATTTCCAGCTTGTGCGAAGAGCTCTTTAAGAGCATCCTCTTGAGTGCTGTAAGGGAGTCCCCCTACATATAGCTTTGTAGCCATTTAACTTTTCTCCCGTTTTCTAAAAATCGGGCAAAAACTATTTATAATGTTCATCCAGACTTGGATAAACGTAGATACTCCTATCGCTCTATGATCTCTTTGATGCAAAAACATAATCAAGGCTCACAACTAAAACAAAAAAGCTTTCTGAGAAACTACTGGACAAAGTATAGCACATACAAATTAAAATAGCAATTATTCTTCTTCATCCCCTGTTTCACCAGACTCAATAGATTTAATTATTTCATCAATTCCACCCTCCATTATTTTAGGCAGATTATGCCAAGATTTTTTTATGCGATGGTCGGTGAGGCGATCTTGTGGAAAATTATAGGTACGGATTTTTTCGCTTCTATCTCCGGTGCCGATTTGACTTTTGCGTTCGCCAGAATATTTTTTTGCTTCCTCCTCCTCCTTTAGTTGTTGAATTTTTGCAGTTAAAATCATCATCGCTTTCTCACGATTGGCTGCTTGACTTCTTTCATTGGTACAGCGAACATCCAAACCAGTCGGTTTGTGAATCAAGCGTACTGCAGTTTCAACTTTATTTACATTCTGGCCTCCTTTTCCTCCGGAACGAGAATATTCCATTTCTAAATCTGCTGGATTTATTTCAAAGCTAACTTTTTTGCGAATAGGTAAAATAGCGATTGAAGCCGTAGAAGTATGCACCCTGCCATTCTTTTCTGTTGCCGGCACTCTTTGCACGCGATGTACTCCCGTCTCATATCGCATTTTTTTGTAAACATCTTTCCCTTTTATTTCAAAACTTGCTTCCTTGTATCCTCCCAGATCATTTTTTGACTCATAGTTTGTCTTCCACTGCCAACCTTCCGCTTCCGCAAATTTTTCATACATATGCGCGAGCTCCCAGGCAAACAAAGAAGCCTCGTCACCGCCGGCTCCAGCCCTGACTTCCAAAATTATCTCGTTAGGAAATTCATCTTCTTGTTTCTCTTTATCCAAAATATCTTGTATTTGTTTTTCTGTGGCCTCCCTTTGTTCTCTTATTGATTTTAACTCACCATCCACCATTTCCTTTAAATTTTCGTCATGCAAGTTTTCGTCATTTGCCAACATTAAGCGCACCTCCCTTTCTTCACGCTCTAAACGCTCCAAAACACCCGCTAGATAGCTTGTATTGTAGTTTTTTTTGAGAGCTTCTATGTCCATATTATACAAAGCTGATACTGATTTTTTAACTCCAGGGATCCTACCTGGTACTCCGAGAAAGACGCAGGAGAAAAAAATCAACGTCAGCGGGGCTATCTATTTCTTGGTTTTAGCACTTGCTGCTCGGCGCTTATTAAAGCGATCTACGCGTCCAGCTGTATCTATTATTTTTTCGTTACCAGTATAAAAAGGATGACAATTACTACAAATTTCGTTTTTTATTTCAGACATAGTGGAACCAACTTCAAAAACTGCCCCGCAGGCACAAACAGCCTTAGTCTTCAAATCATATTTAGGATGTATTTCTTTTTTCATACGCTTAAAACATTATCATAAATTTAGTCCGAAAGCAAATCTATGTTGTCTTGTACCTTAGCTTTTATGCCCATAACGCTTCTTCCATAGGAGCATGTAGTCCCACCAGTACCATAATATCTGCAGGCAGCCTTTATCTGAGCTGAATAACTATTCCCAACTGCCCCCAGATCAGTAAGGTACATAGCTGAAGCCATAAAGGCATCCCTAGGGAACCATGGATTCGCCTCATGCCCCAACATGCTTTTTAAACGATTTTCAAATATCTTCCAAGTTGAAGGAATAAATTGAGCCGGTCCCATGGCACCCCCCCAACCAGAAGGCGCTCCTGCTTTTGTATAAGCTGGTTGCCAACAAGAAACACGAGTGGAAAGATAACTTAATCCGAGCTTTTCGGTCAAATTAATAAAAACTGGGATATCTCGAGTGGGGTGCATAACGCGAATTTGAGCACTTCCTGTGTTGGCACCCTTGCCGTTTCCTGTATTAGTATCTGTCAAAAGACACAAACCAACATTCGCCCCAAGATTACTTTCTTGGGTAATAACTGCCAGAAGAAAGGCTGGATCAATGCCCATTTTTTGCTTTGCTTCATTCGCATATTCTAGAGCAGTCCCAAATTCTATTTTTTGAGAAGTACCAGCTAAGCTAAAAAGTGCAGTGCGTATTTTTTCTGCTCTAGCTCTTTTTTCGGCTGCCAATTTCTGATAATCACTCTCTTTCTTCTTAGAAATGGCTAAAAGTTCCTTTTTCTCCACCTCACTTTGAGTCACTTTCTTTTGGGCATTTTCTAGCTCAGCCTTTGCGTCAACCTCAGCGTCTTGTTTTTTTTCCAAATCCTTTTTTTCTGCCTCCGTATCTTTTTTTATCCCAGTAATTTCTTCAACTGAAGCTTTGATAGCATTTTTAATGGAAGTATAAGATTCTAAATCGCTATAAAAATCAGAGATGCTTTTATCAGAAAGAATTAAATGTAGGATGTTTTCATTATCAAATTCGTTGGTATTGCGCAGAAGCTGAGCTAGAGATTCATGTTCTTTCTCTATCTTTTGAGAAAGAGTTTCTATTGTCGCTACTTTTTTAATTATTGAATTTTTAAGCTGAGCTATGGCAAGGCCTCTAGCCTTTATTTTAGTTTTAAGTGCGTTGATCTGAGCATTTAAGTAATCCACGTCGCTTTTTAAAGTACCAGTATGCTTCTTTTGTTCCTCTTGTTTTTTTAATAATTCTTGAAGTTGCGCCTCTATTTGGCTAAGCTCGTTTTTACACAAACTTTCGTTTGCTTTTGCATAAGCTACATCTGAGCAATCTGAAACGGCAAGACTATTGCTTGTTCCAAAACAAAAAAATAAAAACCCCGTAAAAATAAAAGCCCGGATAAATTTTCGTATCATGGCTTTTATTATAACACCCAGTAGTAGATTTTGAAAACACGCTAGGTGCGCAAATTTAAAAATTTACATTTTCAAAATTCACTACTGGGTAACATATTTTGTTTTGAAATTCCGCCTAAAATCAAATTTCTATGGGTAAAATTACTTATTTTCCTCGGTAACTGGTGCTTCGGCAGGAGCTCCTTCTTCTTCTTTCTTACCCTTCTTTTCAACCTCAATTGCCGATAAATCAACTGGTTCTGCAATTTCTTCTTTCTCCTCTTTTTGTTCAGCAATAGAAGCAACCACTTCAGTCTCCTTGGTAATCATAGCCACCCCGGGTGGTAATTTTATATCAGAAACCAGTATTTGACTGTCCAGAGTTGCAAGCTTTGAAATATCAACAACAAGGTTATGTGGTAAATCAGCGGGAAGTGCTTCTATTTCAACTTCATACAAAACTTTCACTAAAGTTCCCAATCCACTTTTTACTACTTCTGAAATACCTTCAAACACAAGCTCCACGCTGACTCTGATCTTCTTTTTCATGTCTATAGCCAAGAAATCGACATGTATCGGATCATTTTTGACCGGATCAAGCTGAACTTCATGTATAAGAACATCTACATCTCCGTTTTCAGTACTTATCTTAATAGCAGACGATTCCCCGGCCGTTTCCCAAATTTTTTTAAAATCGATTTTTGATACTGAAATTGAAGTGGACTCCTTACCTGCGCCATAAAAAACGGCCGGTATTTCTCCTTCTTTTCTTATTTTATCCAAACCTTCTTTTATATCCCTTTTTTTCGCGATTAAAGATAACATAGCTAGAAGTATAACTAAAAATCTAAAAAATGCAAATTATTCAAGTCCGCTGAAAAGCCTGAGGCGTGATTCTACAATTTTTTCTATTGCATCCGTTGCCGGCTTAAGAATTTTATAAGGAGCGACTTCATTCGGATTTTCTCTCAAAAACTTTTCCAACGCTTGTTTGTAAGCCACTCGAATTTCAGTATTTATATGAATCACGGAAATTCCAGCTTTTATGGCATTTTTAAAGTCCTCATCCAAAATTCCGGAACCGCCATGTAAGACAAGCGGTACTCCGCAGGCTTCTCGAATCTGTTTTATTCTTTTAATATCTAATTTAGGATTTCCGCTTTTAATCATTCCGTGTATATTTCCGACAGAGGGGGCAAGCAAATCAATTCCTGCGTTTTGGACAAAAATTTTTGCATCCTCTGGTTTAGTCATTGTTGCCTCTGAAATTTCCTCTGGAATTTCTTCTAATAATTTGGAAGATGTCCCAATAAAACCAAGTTCTGCTTCAATTAAAATATCTCTGCCAGTTTTTTGTGAAAGTTCTTTTGCGTAATCTACACATTTTTTTGTAAGCGCAATATTTTCTTCAAGAGGTAATTTAACTGCATCAATAATCGCAGAGTCATAACCCGCATCAAGCACAGATTTTACGGACTCAAAACTATAATGGTGATCAGCGTTTAAAAATATTGGAAAATTATCTTTTTCGCGGATTTCACGAATTAAAGCAACAGCTTCATTTTTACCGACAAATTCTTCCTCACCTTCAGAGAGACCGATAATTACTGGCACATTCGCTCCGCCAGAGGCGGACAGGTTTTTCGCCGCGTTATAAATGCCATGCAAAGCCTCTAAATTTGAAATATTAAAATGCCCAATAGCTACCTTTCTCTCCTCTGCTTCTTTTATATATTCCCTTAAGGTTTTCATTATTTAAGTAATTCTTTTAATAATTTCAAAACTATCTGCGGGTTAGCGCTACCTTTGCTTTCCTTTATAACTTTTCCAACAAGAGACATTATGGCGCTCTCTTTTCCGGCCTTATAGGTTGCCACGACTTCAGGATTTTCCCCTATTATTTTTTCTACAATTGTCTTAATAGCTCCTTCGTCATTCTTTTGAAGCAAGTCTTTTTCTGTGGCAATTTTCATTGGTGATTCATCCTTTAAAACAATCATAGCCAAAATATCTTTCGCTACACGAGAAGAAATTTTTCCTTCACCCACCATATCAATCAACTCAGCAAAATTCTGCACGCTCGGCAATTTGGCTTTTTGGTCGGCCTTCTTAAGGCCTAGATAATCGGAGGTAATATAATTCGAAGCAACTTTTATTTTTCCTGTATCGTTTAAAATAACGGCAACTCCCTCAAACCAAGTTCCGAGCACCGGATCATTGACAAAACTCTCTATGTCCTCGTCCTTGATTGTAAAATCTTTTTTATACCTTTCACGTTTCTCATAGGGTAATTCCGGCAGTTCCTTTCTCATTTTTTCCAAATCGAAAGCTTCATGCAATTTCATTTTCGGCAAGTCGGGATCTGGGAAATATCGATAGTCATGACTTGATTCTTTCTTTCTCTGAGAAAAAGTCCCTTGTTTGTTTTCATCCCAACCCCGAGTCTCCTGGACTATTTCATGTCCCTTTCCATTTTCTAAAAGATCGATCATTCTATCCACCTCAAACTTTATTGCTTTCTCAACACTCTTGAAAGAATTTAAGTTCTTTACTTCCACTTTTGTGCCCAAAGTTTTTAGGTCTTTTGAAACTGAAATATTTGCCTCCACGCGCATTTCTCCTTTTTCCATGTTCGCATCAGACACTCCCAAATACCAAAGAATCAACTGCAATTCTCTTGCAAAATCTGAGGATACCCTTGCAGCAGTTTCATCGTCATTAAATGTGTGTGGTTCGGTTACAAGCTCCATAAGTGGTATACCTGCGCGATTAAAGTCTACAAGTGAAAAATCTCCCCTATCATGTTTATTGTTCGCTGTATCCTCTTCTAGGTGCACGCGAGTTATATCAAAACCGGCCAGATGTCCGCCTGAAACTATCGGATATTTATATTGTGAAATCTGATAACCTTTTGGAATATCGGGATAAAAATAATTCTTTCGATCAAATTCCGTAAAGTCAGCTATCTGTCCCCCTAGAGCAAGCCCAACTTTTATTACATTTTCTATAGCTTTATTGTTGGCAACTGGCAAGGTTCCCGGATGCGCCATACACACAGGACAAATATTTACATTTGGCTTTTCTTCATCTGGATCATTCTTGCAACCACAAAACATTTTTGTCTGTGTTTTTAATTCTGCGTGTATTTCAAGCCCAATCGTCGGATAATATTTTTTTTCCATAGATTAATTATACCTTTTTCTCTAAAATTTTAGATAATTCGTCATTTAAATTTTTTATAGACTTGTCATCATAAAGCGAAATAACAAAAACCTTTTTGCCCAGCTTTTCAAATTCTTTTTTTCTTTTTTCTATAATTTTAGTATCTTCTATAACATCAGTCTTAGTAAGAACTATTATTTCTTCCTTTTTATCCAAATCATTTCCATATTTTTCTAATTCCTTACGAATTTCTTTGTAAACTTTCATCATATTCGCATTTTCAAAGGAAACTAAATGCGCCAACATTTTCGTGCGTTTTATGTGACGCAAAAATTTTATACCTAAACCCTTTCCTTCTGATGCCCCCTCAATGAGCCCTGGAATATCCGCAATAATATGCCCATAAAAATCACCAAGGTTTGGGTCGAGGGTTGTAAAAGCATAATCAGCAACCTTTGCTTTTGCCCTAGTCAAGGAATTTAAAAGTGAAGATTTTCCAGCATTGGGAAGACCAACAAATCCTAGGTCAGCAAAAAGCTCCAACTCTATCTGAAAGTCACCTTTCTCGCCATCCTGCCCGGGCTTCCATTCTCTTGGTGTCGTGTTTGTAGAACTTTTAAAATGCTCATTCCCAAATCCTCCATAACCACCCTTCAAAAGCAAAACCTTCTGTCCTTCTTCCAAAAGTTGCCATTTTTCATCCGTCGCCAGGTTGGTAATAACAGAACCAATCGGTAACTCTAATATAAAATCTTCACCATTTTTACCATGGAGACTCTTGTTCCCACCATCTTCTCCCCGGCTGGCATAAAAATCTTTTTTTGCCTTATACCTAGAAAGAGCGTGAATATCCCGGATAGCGACAGCATAAAAATCCCCACCCCGCCCGCCATCACCTCCGGCAGGTCCACCTTTGGGTATAAATTTCTCCTGACGCCAGCGAACAACCCCATCTCCACCGCGTCCTGCTTCTGCATGTATTTTAATTTCATCTATAAAAGCCATAAAAATTATGAAAATAAAAATTTTAAGAGTCGTGGGTCCCCTGTCTTTATGACTCCGAGGGCGAAGGCTCAAAAATTTTTGATTTTCATAATTTTACACCGAAAGTGCCAATTTTGCTAATTTTATAGCTCCTTCTTTTGATTTAGCTCCAGCCAAAAATAAACTGTTATGACAAAAAATTGCATCCTGCACACCTGTAATTTTCTGTAACTCTTCCCCAGTTAACCCTCCCCACAAAGAAGGAAAATCTTTTCTATTTCCAAAATCATTTATTTCTTTTCTCATTGCGACCACGGACCAATCCTCATGATCGCCATAGACAATAAAAAGTGGCTCTTTGAAATCTTGCAAAGCGTCCCATATTTCATATCTTGAAACTTTTGGCTTATCTATCACTATCAATCTTTTGTCTTTACTATTTTGATAAAAATTTTGAATTATTTTACTGATTTCTATTTGATCATTTGCTTTTTTGATTTCTCTTTTTAATATTTCTTTCACCCAAGCAAGTGCTTTAAAAAATTGCTCATTTTTATCCAAATCTTCCAAAGAAGTTGGTTTAAAAATAGACAAAACATCGCCTACTTCATATGGAAAAATACCTTCAAAATTACTTTTAGCTAAAACAATTCCATTGTCGCCAGCATCGATTGGTAAAACAATCTTTTGTTCAATAAAATTAGCAACATCTTTATTTCCACAAATTTTTTCACCAAATTTTTTCCAAACCAAACCAAAAGAAGAATATTCTATGCCATTTTCATGCTTGCCTGCTCCACCTTTTTGATGATGATCAAACCTATTTGTTTCTAAATCGTAAATTCCACCCACATCAAAAACATAATCTCCTTTTTTAATAATTTTTTCGTCTCGGGTACGAATGATCTTAAATCTTTCCTTTTTTATATTAAGCAAAATACAAAGGGCGGCACAAGCAAAAAGGTCATCCGCATGAAAAGATCTGTCATGTGTTACTAATATTTTCTTTTTCTTTAAAAATAACATATTAATTTTCGTTTTTTTTATGACCATTATTAAAATTAATTTCTAACAATTCAAAAACAAAGGTGATAACCTTCTCCAAAACAAAAAATAAAATAAAAAAGATAAGTATCATTCCCAAGAAATTCCGCACATCTCTACTTATCGACAAAGCTGTAAAACTGAAAAAATAGCCAAGAGCCAAAACTCCAACTGACCAAATCATAAGTGACATAAATTCAGCACGGGCATAAATCCTAAGAGAAACTTTCCTGTATCCAGAATAAATTAAAGTAAACCAGCCTATACCTAAAATAAAAAATCTAGAGATAAAAATAGAGATAAAAGGTCTTTTTGAAAAGTTTGGGAAAAAATAGGAAACTCGTCTTTCCATGGTTTTTAAAAATGCCCTATGCGAATGTTTTTTTCCCAAGTATGTTCCAATTGTATAACCAATGATTGATTTTGTTAGACCCCCACATATTACACAAGACAATGCTATAAAAATATTCAAAGAACCTAAGTGAGAAAAAATTCCAGCGAAAATAACAGCCACTTCTCCCTCTAAAACAACACCGAGAAATGTGAAAAAATATCCAAGTAATGCGTGAGTCTCAACAAAATGCCTTATCAAATTTATACTAAGATGCTCCATTTAAAATTACAAAAACAATGTGTCAACAACTTCCTTTACGACAAAGCCATCAGCCTTTCCTTTTATATCTTTCATAACGGAGGACATTAACATCCCTTTTTTGGTGGCATCGACTATACCAAGTTCTTCTTTTTTAGCCTTAACTATCTTTTCAACTTCAGCCTTGTCCATCATTTTTGGTAAATACGTTTCTAAAACAGCCAGCTGGGCCTCCTCCTCTTTGACTAAATCTTCCCTATTCCCTTTTTTAAATTGCTCTATGGAATCTTTTCTCTGCTTAGCCATACGAGTAACCACAGCGATTGCATCCTCGTCACCCAATACTTCATTTGGTTTTTTACCTTTTGAAACAAGTTCGTTTGTAAAAGCAGAAAGCATCCCACGGAAAGTCTCCAAGCGCACGGAATCTTTTGCCATCATTGCTTCTTTAATATTATTTTTTATTTGTTCGTGTAACATAGCCCCATTATATCAAAACATGTTAAAATATACTATATGAATAAAATAATATTTTTCGATACTGAAACAACTGGCAATACGGAAAAAGATTTTCTGTGCCAATTGGCATACAAGACTGGAGATGAAAGCTTTGTCGGGTTTTATAAACCGCCTATCAAAATCCCTCCAGAAGCATCTGCTGTGCACCATATTACAAATAAAATGGTTGAGGATGTTCTGTCCTTCAATGAAAGTGACGATCGAGAAAGAATTAAAACTATTTTTGAAGAGGAAAAAGCAGTTGTTGTGGCCCATAATGCCCAATTTGATTTAATGATTATTAAAAAAGAAGGAATCATTCCTAAAAATTCTATTTGCACATTGAGGCTTGCAAGATATCTAGATCCTGAAGGAAAAATAGAAAGATATAATCTACAATATTTGCGTTACCTTTTAGAACTTGAAGTAGAAGCCCAGGCACACGATGCACTAGGTGATGTTTTAGTACTTGAAAAACTTTTTGAAAGATTAAAAAACAAACTCATAGAAAATGAAAAATTAGACGAGGAAAAAGCTATTGAAAAGATGATAGAAGTTTCTTCACATCCCTCCCTATTAAGACACATACCATTCGGAAAACACAATGGCAAAACAGTAGAGGAAGTCGCAAAAATTGATCCTTCTTATTTAGAATGGCTTTTGAAACAAAAAATAGAAAGTGACCAAGTTGATGAGGACTGGATTTATACCCTTAAGCATTATTTAAATAAATAAAATTATGGAAGATATTATTTGGATAATTTTAGGAATTCTTGCAGGGGCCATTCTTGCCTATTTTATATTTGGCAGAAAGAAAAATACTGCCAATGAAACGAAAGATACGGGACTGCAACTTATCCTTCAGCAATTAAATGAAATTTCCAGAACGGTGGATCAAAAACTGGGAGAAAGCCACCGGCAAGTAAATGAAAGCCTTAAATTTCATTCAAGCGAGTCAAATAAAATAATTCGTGATGTGACGGAAAAACTCACTAGATTGGACGAAACAAATAAGCAAGTAATATCTTTTACAGATCAATTACAAAGCTTACAGGATATTCTAAAAAACCCGAAACAACGTGGAATTTTGGGCGAGTATTATTTAGAAACAGTATTAAAAAATGTTCTTCCACCTGGGAGCTATCAAATGCAATATGCGTTTCCTGATGGAAATATAGTCGATGCCGTAGTTTTTGTAAAAGATAAAATAATTCCGATAGATTCAAAATTTTCGCTCGAAAATTATAATCGTATTTCTGAAACATCCGATCCTCAAGAAAAAGATCGCCTAGAAAAATTATTTGTAAGCGACCTAAAAAACCGTATCACAGAAACCAGTAAATATATCCAGCCGGCACAGGGTACGATGGATTTCGCCTTTATGTTCATCCCCCACGAAGCAATTTATTACGACCTGATAGTCAATAAAATTGGTGCGCTCCAAACGGAAGATACAGAAAATTTGATTCAGCGGGCAGCTTCTAAGTATAAAGTTATTATCGTTTCCCCCACTTCATTCCTTGCATATCTTCAAACAGTTATGCAGGGGCTAAAAGCATTACAAATAGAAGAGTCAGCTAAGGAGATAATTAAAAATGTCAAAGAATTAGGAAAACATCTGAAATCTTATGATGAATATTACATCAAGCTTGGTAATGCCCTTTCAACGACAGTAAATCACTATATGGCTGGAGGAAAAGAATTTAAAAAAATAGACAAGGATATTTTACGCATTGCTGGTTCTTCTCCAGAGCTTTCAACACTAGAATTAGAAAAACCAAAAATGGAAGATTGACATATTTTATAAATCATTTATAATAAATGATGAGAATGTACTTTTTGTTAAATTTTTAAAATAAAAAATTATGGGGGAAATTGTTGCCAACAGATTGAAAATTACTACCGAGGAAGAAGCATTCAACTTTTTAGAAGAAAATCCAGAAAAAGTTGAAGTGCATGTTCCGAAAAGTTTTCGGATGGAAAGAATAAAGGAGGGAAAAGAAAAATTTGTTGATCCGAAAGAACACCACCGGTATAAAGGGTACCGAGTGTTTAAGTTAAAATAAAAAGCGCCTAGTGCGCTTTTTTTTATTTAACAAAAGTGTTATATTTTTTTTATGGCCCTATCGTCTAACGGTTAGGACGTATCCTTCTCAAGGATAAAATCAGAGTTCGATTCTCTGTAGGGTCACCAAAACAAAAAAAACACCAATATTGGTGTTTTTTTTGTTTTGGTAATGAATAATTTTTTATTTCTTAGATTTTCCCCTTACAACCGCTTGTGCAGCCGCTAGTCTAGCAATCGGAACTCTGAAAGGCGAACAAGAAACATAAGAAAATCCTTCTCTATGGCAAAACTCAACTGTTTTCGGCTCACCACCATGTTCTCCACAAATACCAATCTTTAAATCTTTTTTCACTCCCCTTCCTTTCTTTATGGCTATTTTTACAAGCTCGCCGATACCTTCTTGGTCGAGAACCTCAAAAGGGTCATCGGCAAAAATATCTTGAGCAACATATTCTTTCAAGAACTTTCCAGCATCATCTCTTGAAAGTCCAGCTCCCATTTGAGTAAGGTCATTCGTCCCAAATGAGAAAAATTCTGCACCAGAAGAAACTATTTTATCTGCAATTAAGGCCGCCCGTGGAACCTCAATCATGGTTCCAATTTTATAGTCTATTTTTACCTTGGCTGTTTTTATTTTTTCTTCAACTATCTTTACTATTCGATCTTTTAGTGTCGAATATTCTTTTGTCGTGGCAACTATTGGTATCATTATTTCTGGCTTAACTGATTTTACCTTTCCGCCGTCAATACCTTTTGCCACTTCTATTGCAGCATCTATAATGGCCGTAGCCTGCATATCATAAATTTCTGGATAGGTTATGGCAAGTCTGCAACCTCTATGCCCAAGCATTGGGTTAAATTCATGAAGATCATCTATCTTTGCTTCTAGGGTTTCTACGCTGACTCCCATTTCTTCTGAAAGTTCTTCGATATCTTTCTTTTCTTTTGGTAGAAATTCATGAAGAGGTGCATCCAGAAGTCTTACTGTTACAGGATATCCGTCCATTGCCCTAAACAAACCCGCAAAATCCCCTTTCTGATATGGAGCAATTTTTTCTAAGGCCTTTTTTCTACTTTCTAAATCGGACGCTAGTATCATTTCTCTTATGGCTTTTATTCTTTCTCCTTCAAAAAACATATGCTCTGTTCTGCAAAGCCCAATACCCTCCGCACCAAACTTTCTAGCTACTCCCGCATCATGAGGAGTATCTGCATTTGTTCTTACTAAGAGTTTTCTAAACTTATCTGCCCAAGTCATAATGGTGCCAAAATTTCCAGACAAAGCCGGATCTTGTGTAGTAAGTTGACCAGCATAAACTTTTCCCGTAGAACCATCTAGAGAAATAAATCCTCCTTCTTTTATAACTATTCCTTTCCCTTTGATTGTAAGTGTTTTTGTTTTTTCATCTATAACTAAATCTGAACACCCAGCAACACAACAAGTGCCCATACCACGAGCCACCACGGCCGCATGAGATGTCATGCCACCCCTGGCAGTGAGAATTCCCTTTGCAGAATGCATACCATCAATATCTTCTGGGGAAGTCTCTACGCGAACAAGAATAACATCGAGCCCAGTTTTTGCTTTTTCAAATGCCTCCGAAGCTGTGAAGACAACTTCTCCGACGGCAGCCCCAGGTGAAGCTGGAAGACCTTGCGCAATGGCTTCGGCTCTGCTTAACGCTATAGGGTCTAATTGCTTGTGTAGCAGTTGATTTAATTGGTTTGGATCAATCCTCAAAATAGCTGTTTCCAGTGTTATTAATTTTTCTTTTACCATATCAACGGCAATCCTGACAGATGCGGCTGCTGTACGCTTACCGCTTCTTGCTTGTAGAATATAAAGTTTACCCTGCTGAATAGTAAATTCCATATCTTGCATGTCCCTATAATGTCTTTCTACTTTATTACATACTGTAACAAGTTCTTTATAAATTTTTGGATTTTGTTTTTCAAGAGAAGAAACAGGTAGTGGTGTCCTTATTCCAGCCACTACATCTTCCCCTTGAGCATTCATTAGGTACTCTCCATAAAATTTTGCTTCTCCTGTTGAAGGATTTCTTGTAAAACAAACGCCTGTTCCTGAGTCATTCCCTAAATTTCCAAAAACCATAGCCTGAATATTTACAGCGGTTCCAATAAGCCCCTTAATATTATTTATCTCTCTATATCTTATTGCTCTGTAGTTATTCCAGGAATTAAAAACAGCATTTACCGCCATATACATCTGCTCTATCGGGTCTTGAGGAAAATCTACGCCCTTCATTTTACTTATTACATCCTTATATTTATTTACAACCTCTCTTAGGTCATCTGCCGTTAAATCGGTATCGAATTCCGCACCTTTAGTGTCCTTAACTGACTCTAAAACATGTTCAAACTCTGAGTGTTCAACTTCCATAACAACACTACCAAACATCTGAATAAGCCTTCTGTATGAATCCCATGCAAATCTATCGTTCTCGGTCTTTTTTGCAAGCCCCAACACCGATCTATCATTTAATCCGAGGTTAAGAATAGTGTCCATCATTCCTGGCATTGATGCCGCCGCTCCTGAACGAACTGAAACAAGAAGAGGATCATTGGCATCACCAAGCTTCTTCCCCATCTTTTTTTCTAAATCAGCCAATTTTGTGTCTATTTGTTTTTTTATTTCCGAAGTTATCTTTTTCTCTTGCTCATAATAAAGACGACAAGCTTCTGTAGAAATTGTAAACCCCGGTGGTACATTTATTCCCAGAGATTTCATTTCTGCAAGATTAGCTCCCTTCCCCCCCAATATTTCCTTCATGCTTTTATCACCTTCTTCAAAAGCATAAACATACTTCTTCGATTTTAACAATTTACCCTTTGATAATTTAGTATTTTTTTTCTTATTTTTCATACTCATTTAAATTAAAATAATTAAATTAATAA
>JAHJBA010000028.1 GCA_018813625.1 Patescibacteria group bacterium
AACTTTACTATCAAAAAGTTTACCTTTGATAGTAGCAAAACTAAATAAAAAATCAAATTCGTGATACAGGTAACCTTAGATTTTTAAATGGATAAATATTCTATGCCAGGTATCCCTATCACTATGGTCACTATGATAAACATCACATTTTTGACCATCAAGCATAACATCAGTTAAAACTGGATCTCCGTAACTTGTACCAGAATGGGGTGCCCTTTTTTCTACCACCACATCATTAAAAAAACGGAGTTTATCTTTCAGGCCGGCTTTTTCTATCTCTTTCACCCAAAAACCTGCCCCCCTCCAGTTTTCCTTGTTTTTTTCCTTAAATTTTTCCATGGGTAAATTCTACCATTTTTTATTCCAATCTGTCACCTAGTAGGATAAAAATAAAAAGAAGCAACATCTTGTTGCCTCTTTTTTGTTTTTTATTGACAAGCAAAAATTACAAATGAAATTATTACTGCCAAACATAAAATAACTGTAATAGTTATCTTGAATTTAAAAGTCCCAAATTCAAGATAATTATACGGGAATTTTAATTTTTCTTCTTCCATAATTGAAAATTTAAAGATTATATCTAAGTACAATATATAATATATACGTTGACTTGTCAACTAATTTATGCTATTCTTGAAACAGAATTGTTAAACCCTAAAAACCAAAAATTATGGAAAAGTCAGCCTTGGAAATTCAACGTCAAATTATTTTCAATAAAACAAGTCCCTACGAGGAACTTTCGGGATATATTGAAAATGCGAAAAATTTGATCGATTATGCCAAAAGAAAAAAATTCGATCCATACAACAAAGAAGAAGACCTGATATGGATCGAGGACTTTAAGTTCACTCGCCAAAGAATTGATTGGCTAGTGTGCTTTATGGAACGCCAGAGAAAGGATTCGGTGGATTTGTTTTTGAAGGAAAAAGAATCACTCAAAAAAGACCAGAGGGCTAAGTTTGCCAAAAGAAACATGGTCCTAAAAACCCAGATCACCCAAACACACCTACTCATTAACAAAATGATGGAAGTGGAAAGCAAGATAGATCCTGCTGACGAAGTACACTAAACAAAGAAAAGCCAAATATCAAAATTTGGCTTTTTATTTTACTATTTTGTGTATGATTTTTGAAAAAGGCTTAATTGCAATAAGAAACACTATTGCAATAATGATGTTAAAAATTAAATGAGAAACAGCTACCTGTCCCACCAACCCCACACTTATATGGCTTATAAAATTTGAAAAAATACCAACAAAGGGTAAGAAAATAATAACTCCTAATAAATTAAACATAAAATGAGTCACCGCGACACGCTTTCCTTGTTTACCCGTAACAATAGAGGCCAAAAGGGCTGTTGTAGTAGTCCCTATGTTTGTTCCTAAAATAATACCAAAGGCTTGGGTAAATGTTAAAAATCCTCCCCCAACAAAAATAACCACTAGGCTAGTGGCAATAGAACTTGATTGTAAAATGGTAGAAATAATTATACCAATGCCAATAGCAAAAAATATGTTCGATGTTTTGCCAATAAGTGACAATAGAACACTACTATCTTGAAAAGTTCCAGCTAAAACAGAAATTATAAACAAACAAGAAAAAATAAGTCCGAAATAAAATATTGGTTTGCCTAAATGCTGAAATTTATTATACCTATGTTTAATATTCATTAATATAAAACCAAAAACCAGAATATATGGCGCAATATTAAGAACCTTAAACGCCACTAATTGGGTCGTAAGAGTTGTTCCAATGTTTGACCCAATAATGATTCCTATACTATTAACAAAAGGTAGAATTCCAGCGTCCACAAGAGAGACGAGCAAAACAGTTATGGCCGTACTAGACTGAACAATAGATGTTAATCCCGCGCCAACTAAAGCGCCTTTAATTGGAGTATTGGTAAACTTTTCAAGTAAATTTTTAAATTTATCTCCCAGTAAATGTTGAACTTGATTGCCAAACTTTTTAACAGCAAAAAGAAAAACAAAAATAACAGCGACCAGAGAAACAAAAATGCTTAAAAATTGTTGTTCCATATTTCTATAATCTAGGGTCAATAAGATTTACTATTATCAATACAAACCCAGCTCCTAAAAGGCAGCCAGCCATCTTGCCTATCGACGATCCAATCATTGTTCGTTCTTCAGATATTTTTTTTTCTCTTAGCCTCTCCGCCATATGTCCCTCGAAAACCCCTGCAACCCCATCAGTAATGGCATTACCTACTGCTCCACCAACAATCGCACCGGCTACCCCTGCCATTTCTGCGCCGATAACTGCCAAAATAGCTAAAATTCCATTATCAATCAAGCCAAATACAATATCTGGCCACACATTTTTTATTAAAATATTAAAAAGAAATAAAGAAATAATACACAGAGACCCTAATGCAAGCATCACCCAGCCAATAAGTTTTGCATCGTAAATAAAAAGAGCGCTAACCGAAAATACAACGACGCTAAGAGTACCAACTTTGATTATTGCCGAAATTAATTTTTTACTCATATATTTTTATATTAACATATTATGGTAATATGTTCTAAGGTAGAATAAAACAGAATATTTCTAATAATCTACCCCCCTTGTTGTTTTACACGTCTTCGTATAAAGATCCCTAAAAATGTTATCTGGATCAGTTTTTTGCTTAACCTTATCATAATTTCTTTTATTCCATATTTTCCAAAAATCTGACTCTGAATAATAATTTCCAGAAATCAAAGTTTTAATTCCGCCTATTTCCATAAGCTCTTTTTCTAACATTTTATAAAAACTTTCCTTATGATCATTCTTCATCCCATAAATGGCAATATCTAAAAATAGTTCGTCTTTAGTTTTATCAAAAAATTCGTCAGTCAGCCATTCATATTTTTTCCTGATTTTATAAGGAACGCACCATAGTGGAAAAAAATTGATTTCTTTTTTATACCATTGAAAAAATTCCGTAGCCCTGGAAAATGGAATAAATGTATCTAAAGTAATTGGAATCATCCTTTCTGGAATAAATCTACGAAATATTTTTACAAGCTTAAGTAATTCTGTAGAACCAATGAATCTTCCCAAAATAAGTCTGCCTAAAAAAGACTTTGGAGTAGGATTGGTTACTCCTTTGTCATACCTAAAAAAATAATCGATGGTTTTAAGATAATCTTCCTTCCTGCGCTTCGAATCCTTATAGTAAATTCTCATCCAGTTGTAATTGTGAGTATAGGGTGCTTCGTTAACAAAATTTCCAATACTTAAAACATATTCTGATGGAGAGTGAATTATCCCATCCATAAAATCAACGTCCTTTCTTTCATAATGTTCCCAGATTGCTGTTTTGTATTCTTCAAGGGTTTCAAATTTTTGATAGATTACTTTTACAAAAGGCTTAGCCTCTATTAGCCTAAATTTAATCTTAGAAATAATACCAACGGTTCCGAACGTTCCGTGGGCCATTTCAAATATCAAACTATTTTCATTATCAGGTGTGCAAATAAGTAAATCCCCTTTTGCCGTTATAATTTCATATTCCAGACAGTTATCATGAAAACCTCCATACATGTAAGACATTGATTCTATTGAACAACCTGAAATTGCGCCACCAATTGTAATGGTTTTCAACTCTGGAACAACAATGGGGACAAGATTATATTTGGTGGTAGCTTTTACTAGGTCCACAAAGGTAACACCTGGTTCTGCAATGCAAATTTTACTTTCCACGTCTATTTTAATAATATCGTCCAAGTCACTCACATCAATCTTTTCATCAAAAAATCTCTGATCCTTCATCTTTGGGACTTCGTGAGAAACTGTTTTTTTTCTTAAAGATACGGGGCTCGTCCCCTTACGACTCTTTAGTTGTTGTATAATTCTATTTACTTTTTGTTCATGATTTAACATAATCTCCCTATTTAAAATACTTAAAGTTGGTATTATATCACTAAACTTAAAAATTCATTAAAATAAAAGCCTCCCCTTCCGGTTAGGCTTAATTTAAAAGTTTGAAATCTTAATTAATTTCGTAAACTTTTTGAACATTTGCAAAATCAGCTTCTTTGAGTAAGTAGTTGTAGATAGCTGAATCATACCTACTTAAAACACCAAAAGTTGCTATCCACCCATCAAATCTCATCTTCAAGTTTGTACGCCCATTATTCATTCTTAAGGACTGTAAAAATCTTTGGTAAATTTCCAAATCAGCCAAGGGTAGAGTCATAACGCGATGCCAGTTTTTAGCTGAAGCCCTTAAGGCTGAGGGACCGCCAACATCAATATTGCCACGGGCATCTTCAATTGTAACGTCTGTTTTTTCTACCGTCTCGGCAAATGGGTAAAAATTAATCACCACTAAATCAATCGGAACGGCATTTTCTCTTTTTAAATCTGCCTGGTGGGCAATACAATGGGTTTCGGTTAAATAACCAAGAAATAATTTGTGGTGTAGGGTTTTTACCAAACCGCCCTCTGTTTCTGGCTGTCCCGTATACTGAGACACTTCCCGTAGATGAAGTTGAGATTTTTGTGATCCCAAAATTTCAGTTATTGCTTTATGCGTGCCCCCGCTAGAATAAATCATTACGCCGGAACAGCTTTCAATAATTCCCTGAATCAAGATATCCAAGTAATTTTTATTTGTTACTGATATCATAATGTTTTTTACGGGCACAAAATTGTCGATTTTTTTTACTGACCTAATGCTCATTTAAACCTCCTTTTTCAAAGATTATTACTAAAATTGTTTCTAAAAGAGAATACACTAAAACCCAACCCCTTTCAAATTGACTTGTCAATTTATTTATGTTAATCTAAAAATAGAATGTTTTATTGTTGAACCTAAAAAACTAAAAAATGAGAGAAGCGCTAATTGCCAAAAGGCTATCATCGGGGTTAGGTATTACTCCAGACATGATTTATAAAGTAGTTGATGACCTGTTAACACAGGGAATTCTAAAAAAGGGGGGACTGGAATACAGCCCCTACGAAAAGAATCTTATTCTGTTGCAATCGCTTTTTCCCGAAAAAATACTTTCTGAAAAAGACACAAAAATTATAGATGAAATGATAGATTCACCGCCCTCAAAATATATTAAAGGGTCGGATCCCTATAAAAAGGCCCTGCGATTTTCTCAAAAATTCCCAGATCTCTGGAAAATTGCAAAGGAAATTATAAGAATCTATGATATTGTGTGGTTGAGAAAAAGGACAAAGCGAGACTTAGACTTCATAAATAATCTCTGTTCGAAAAATCCAACTATCAACGAGATAATTACAACAGAAAAGGTAGATTTTCTGTGGGAAAATATCAAAGAAAAAGATACAGGATACGAAGGTTTACTTAAGGAATTAAAAGAAATCCTTGACGAACCAAGGTATAAAGATTATTTTATTCGGAAACTTCTTTCCGATGTACTATTCTTTGGTTCTATCAGTTTCTAATAATACTCTGGGGTCCCCAACAACATTGGGGGCTTTTTTATTTTGTGCTCTAAACAATATTCACAAAAAACCAGACAACTGCCCAAGTATATAACTCAGAAAAAATATTGACTTACTCAGAAAAATATGATATGATCATACTATGATCCCTATAATACTATCAGCTATATTTTTTAATATCCCCTTATATTCCAAGGCTATCAACATCATGCCCGAAACACAGATTGTGGCACCAATAGTGACACCAACAGTAAAACAGGCAACAATGCCCTACGATGTACCCCTGTATTCACAAATATCGGATATCTCATCTGTCGAGTGGAAACAAAAAGGATGCGGAGTGGCGGATGTCGCTATGATCGTTAATTTTTACAAACCAAAAACTACTACGGTTCAAAAAGTACTTGAGCAAGGTATTGCAATAGGAGCTTATCAAAAAAATGTCGGATGGAAACACAACGGACTAGCAGCCTTGGCAAAAAAATATGACATGGAAGGAAAAGTCCTCGATCTTTCAAAGCCAGATAAGGAAACGGCCTTCGAGCAATTCAAAGATGTTATAAAAGAAGGTCCTGCTATCGCCTCTATTCACCGTAATTTTGATCCGAAGCTTTCTTTTGGTCATCTTATTGTTATAACCGGCTTCGATGATAATTTGATTTATTATAATGACCCTGGAAAACGTGAAGGAATAAGAACAGTTCCAATTACCAATTTTATGAAGGGTTGGAAAAGAAAACTTATCGTCATTAGACCTCCTGCTGTTGATCCTAATAAAACAGAAACACAAATTGCATTAGCACGTTAATGTGCCGTTCCTACTAGGCATACTTTTTGCCAAGGTTGATAAATACTCTTAAAATTTATTTCCTTAAAAGTTCCATCTGGATAATTCACAGTATATAAAACATTAGTGGTCACTCCATCGTGTGGCGTTTCAGAACATTTTGTTGTTCCAATGGGAAGATCCTTGCTTCGCACGTATTTTGTCGATGGTGCTGGAATTTTGTTATACAAGAATGGATTAGAAATCTCTACTGACCGGCTGTCTTTTCGTCCATAAAGTTCCATAATTACTTGCTTGTCCTCTACCCTAGCCTGCAAAAGCAGATAACCGCCTGTATCGTTAACGAACCGAAGATCTGGGTGTGGACCATATATGGTTGCATCAAGCCCGGGAGGATCATAATAATGAACAACAAAGCGATGATTCACTCTTTCAGTAATAGGTAGTCCCGCATTCAAAGCTAAGCGAAATAAGGTAGTAGCAATTTGACACAACCCCCCGCCAAATTCCTTTGTGGTTTTGTTCTCTTTAATTACTAATTCTTTCACATATCCCTCTTTTTCTGAAACATGGCCGATGGAATCCACGGTGGAAAATTCCTCGCCTGGAGCTATTAATATACCCGTAACAGCCGCAACTCCTATTTTTATATTGTGCTCGCGATCCGCACTGCTTCCCTTAAAACTTGTGCGCATTTCACCTACTAAATTTTTTATTTGATATTTTTCTATCGTATCCTTGGTGATCTTGGGTTCTGTCTCAATTGTTTCGATTAAAATATCAATCTTCCTGCCTTCAGAGCTTGAACTTGTTCTTTCTTCAGAAAGTATTTTTTCTATCTGTTCCAAAATTTTATCCGTATTTATAACATTGCCCATTTTGCCAGACACCACCTCAACCAATTCTCCGTTCTGTATTTCAAAACGACTGTTCCGTGGCGGATTTTCTATAAACTTGCTGACTGTGCTGGTCAGATACTTTTCTAATTCTATACGATCAATACCAATCTCATTTTCCCCTTTTACCGTAAGCCATATTACTAATTTCGTCCCTTTTATATTCCATTTATGTTTCTGATACTGAAAAACCAAACTTACTTCTTTCGCAATTTTTTCCGCAAAACCCAAAAATGGTTCCAACTTTTCCTGTGTTATTGTCGGAATATCTTCATATGCCCTGAAAGTCACCGGGTCCATATTAAATTTAGATAATTTATCTTTTAAAACATCTATGACCTCTTCCCTGTTTATTTTCTCCCCTATTTTTTCCCTAGAGACTGATATTTTATTATTTACTGACAAAAATTTCGCCGGCGTACTTTTATTTAAAAAACCATAAAGCTCATCTTCAAGCAAAGAATCCACTGCTTCTTTTTGCAGAGTAGAAGAGAAATTGAAATTTTTTTTGGTAAATAAAAGAGTAAGCTGTTCTATCGAACTGCGAAAGACATTTATGCCGTGGCCCCATCTATAAGCCTTCTGTAGGTCCTTTTCCCAGCCATTGATTATAAAATATTCTATAGAATTATCTGGAGTAAGTCCCTGGGTCGAAATCGGTATAACTACTTTTTTCTTTGTTCCTTTTAAGTTTTCAAAATCTACAGAAAACCCATTCTTTTTTAATTCTTCAACTTTTTCTTCAAAATAACTAAATACCTCCGCGTAAGTTTTCCCGCCAACTTTTTCACCACCGACAAAAACGCCCGGATAAAACTTATCATGATATTTCGCTTCAAAAAATCCAAGTGCCACTAATCCAATGAGAATCGGCAATAATATAAGCAAAAAAGCAAAAAAAGAGAGACCGAAAGCCACAAAAAAAGGAAGAGGCTCTTTAGCCTTACTTGCTTTCTTTTCAGCCTCACCTTTTTTAAAATGACGCTTTTTCTTTAAATGTTTATGCGGGGGATGCTTGAGCATATTTATATATTTATTATGCCAAGAGTGTGAAAAGTGCCCAAAAAATCAGAACTAACCAAACTAGAATCAAAAACCACGACCTCCGGATCATCTCTTTTTTGTCTTTGTAAATACTTTCAATAAAAGGAAGAAAATCCTTTGCAATTATCATAAACGATAGAGCAAACAAAAACATAAAGAAAAACATTGCTCCGAAGATCTGCACAATTGTAAGCTCTTGAAGCAGGTAATAAAGCCCAACAACAGATAATATTAAAAAGACTGGCAAAAATATTTTATGACTATAAACAACCCTAACAACCTTATCCATCCATATTTTGGGATTTATAAAAATAACTATAAGCTTAACAAGTGATAACCCAATGACAAATAATGCCATAATTTCAATTGATTTC
>JAHJBA010000003.1 GCA_018813625.1 Patescibacteria group bacterium
TGCTAGTATGGGTACCCAAAATTACACATACTACAGTAATTATAACGATCCGCGCGTTGTGGAAAGTTATACTTACGCTCCAATGGGCAGGGCCTACAACTATGGTTACGTTAATTGTAATCCCGGTTACGGCAACTACAATGGCTACGGCCACGGTGGTAACCAAAGCCAGAATTATGGCTACGGTTGTACTAACGGCACTGCCCCAGGTGCATCTTGGAGCCAGCCGAACAATACTGGCTACAGTTATGATGGTAATAATGGCTGGGGAGGCCAGCCAAACTGGAACAATCCACCCAACAACTACAACTACTGTAATGGTAGTGGTTGGTTAAAAAAATAAAAAACACACCCTGATGAAAATCAGGGTGTTTTTTATGCCTAATTTTTAGGCATAAAAGGTTGACCCTGTGGTAGATTTTAACTATATTTTTCAATGCGCTTTGCACCTAGTTAAAATTCACTACAAGGTTGACTTTTCATCTTTTCTGTGATATATTTATAGTGTAAAAAATCTTTGAAAATAAAATAAAAACAAAATAAAGGAGGACAAAATCATGAACGTACTATTGCAAATCATCCTGGGAGTGCTTATTGGATTAATTATAGTTAAATCTTTTAAAATGCCAGGAGCACGAAAGATGCAAGCAATCATGTTTTTAGGAAAATTTTACACCTGCATCTCAAATGTTGAAGGTAAAAAATTGGACAAAAAAACATGGGATCTTGTAGACCTAAAAGATGGCAAAAAAGGAAGAAGAATTAATATTTATTTTTTCCTTTGGCCTCTTTTGACCACTTATCGCTACCCCATTACCTACACCAAGGCAATAAAAAAGGGGCAAGAAAAAAAGGGGGATTCTATTCTTTTTGAAAACACAAAAACAGGAGATTGTGTCATCTCAAGAACTAACATTTCTGACCATGTCGAGTTCAGAAAAGCTTACCCAACAATCACAAAAAATCTTGACACGCAAGAATTAGCAACTGTCGATCTTTACACAAGCAACATTTTAGAGGTAGTAAACCCCAAAAAGATGCTTCTGGAAATCGACAACTATTTAGGTACCGCAATGGAATTAATAAATGGCGTCTTGAAAGGATTGGTTGCTGAGAAAAAAATGGTTGAGTTAAACCAATTTTCTAGTGATGAAAAAGAAAGAGAAAAATTCGATAACGCTATGAATGCAATTAATCAAAGCGAAGCTGGAAGATTCTGTCTGCCAGATGCGGGGATGAAACTTGCGAGATCGGTCTACAAAGACTTTGACCCTTCGGATGAAAAAGCTAAACAACTGATGGAATCTTACTCTGATGTTGTTATAGCCGAACAAAAGGGCAAAGCTACTTTGGCTGAACAAAAAGGCAAAACTGAAGCTTACAAGCTAAGGACTGACATGGAAATCTCACAGGAAAAAAAGAAGAGGATAGAAACCGGTCAGGCAAAAGAGATAGATGGAAAGATAGTTGAGCTTATTCCAGAAGCGAATACAAAAGTGGTTGCTGAAAACATCGGCAAACTCAGTCAGACAAAAGGAACTGTAGTTATCGACAGTGGTGGCATGAATAAAATGCTAAACATTAACCCAACAAAAGATGAAGGAGGAACTGAATAATGGAAAATTCAAATTCTTTTAATTTCTTTGGCTGGCCATTTTGGATCACACTTACAATCGTTATCGTGATTTATTTTTTATGGGAAAACGGTTATCTAAGGACGAGCCTCAACGGCCTAAGAAACGAAGCGAAGTCAATCGCAAGAGAAACACTCAATGTAATCCTTTATATCCTGGGATATGGAATACTATTGCTAATGTTTTCCACTCTTTTCTGGGACAGCTGGGTTAATAATGTCACTATGTTTATCATCGCCAATGCAGCAATTTTGATTGGAATATTAATTGCCTATGTCGCGAGAAAGACATCTTTTGGTTGGTTAATAATAATAGTTGCCGTCTTGTTTTTTGGGTCAACTATAATCGACCAGATCAAACCCAAAAAACAGAAAACGATACATCAATTCCGGGGTACTCCCCAATTACGCAAACTGGGCCAATTTTGATCTTTGATGGCTACACACCGTGTAGTCCGAGCATTGATTACAAATTCTCACTGGAAACACTTGGAGATTCGATCAACCTAAAATTTCCTGGAGTTGCTGATCCAATTTTCTACGATGGAAAAGTTGATCCCAGGGCTCCTGTAAACAGAACAACTGGACCTGTCCAAATAACATCCGCAAATCCAAACAAGGAAGCGCGGGTGATGATTTACAAAGTCCCGTAAAACCAAAAGGCAGTTCGTTTTTAACGAACTGCCTTTTTTAATTTCTTTTTTACTTCTCTATTTATGGTTTAACTTGATGGTAAGGTGGATTATAGTCTTCTAAATTTACTGTCCCCTTCTCTGGATTAATTCCTGTTATGTTAAAAGTATTTAATATAACATTTAGAATAAACCAAACTCCCATCATAATCGTAATACCTATAACCCCCCATAGCATATGTTTTTTGCCTGTCGTTTTTTTCTCTTCATTTTCTTGGTTTGAGAGAAATTCGAATACTCCCCAAAGAAAATAAGCCAGAGCTAAAGCAAAAAGCAATAAGATAAGTGGATTTATTATCAGCTTATTTAAATTTCTGACAAATGAATCCACGCTAGCATATGCTACATTTGTAAAAAATAAACTCATCTTTATTAGATCCCAAGTGGTACAGTAGGAAGAGTAACGTTTGTGACATTACTTACTCCAAATGTGTTTGTTATTATAGTTACAAGCCCCCACATACCAACAATAACAACCAAACCAATAATGCCCCAAATCATTCTGTCTCGTCCCTTCTTCTTTGCATCTTCCTCGCTTGCCATTACATACTGCACAACTCCCCAAACGAAATAAACAACACCCAAAACAATAAGAACTGGAATAATAGTATTTAAAATACTACCAATCCTACAAAGGATATCCCCTATGTTATTTACGGTCGGGCTACACGTAGAACTTGATCCTGAAGTCCCCAATCCTTGAGCAAGAGCTAAAACTGGAGAAAAAGCCAAAGCAAAACCTAAAAATAAAACAAATTTCTTTTTCATAATTTTTATAATAATCCCAACGCTTTTGGTCGGGACTCCAACCTTACGTCGGAGCTAATAATAAGCGACCCTAAAAACTAATAATAATTTGCCTAAATTTATTAAGCTTTTTATATTATATCACAAAAACAAGGTAAAACTGCGTAAATGTGGATTACCCCTGATTGGCAGTATTGACCTGAGGTATAACATTTTCAATACCAAAAGTACCGCCGATAATCCTAACCAAACCCCAAACAGAAACCATCACCGCAAGAGCAACTATGCCCCAAACCATAAACTGCCTGCCTTTTGCTTTTTTTGCTTCATCGTTGTTGTTTATAACATATTGCACCACTCCCCACACAAAAGAAGCTGTAGCCAAAGCAAAAATCAAAGGTATAACAGACCTACCTATAATACAAGTGATATAACTAAACAAATCCCCTAACTTTGGATGCGATATTAACGTACAAATAGAATTCATAGAAATATTCAAATTACAACGCTAAAACCGTGTCTGATATAAGTTGAGCAATAGCCCACGACCCGAGCAATATCGCCGCTCCGATAATAGTATAAAGTAAAGCATTTTTGGCTTTTTTTAGCTCCTCGGGCTTTCCCCTCGCCGCGACAAAAAGAAAGCCGGAATAAATTATAGCCAAAGCGACAATCGGTATACCAATTTTTATAACACCTTCTAAAATAACTTTTATTAAACCATAAATTGAATCTACTTTTATTGGATTAACAATTTTTACAGAACCAGTAGGCGCATCACCTGTAAGAGGATCGGTAGTCGAACCACCAGTAAGAGGATCAGCAAAAGAAATAAATGGTAATAAAATTACAAAAGCTACTAAGACTGTTATAAATATATTTTTCTTTAAATAGTTTTTCATTGTCTAATTATATATTGCATACTATTAAAAACCAAGCCATGTGGTCCAAGACTGATCATATCCAAGTAAAGTTAATATTGTTTCAACTATAAGCCAAGCAGCAATCGCTATTATCAAACCGATCGCTACATTAGTAAATATCGATTTTGCTTTGCTTCTTTTTGAAGTATCTCCACCTGAAAACAAAAGAAGAATACCAGCATAAGCAAACATAATAGCAGCAATAGGAACAGCCATTCTAAAAAGAATAAATTGAATTACATTATTTATTAAACATATTAGTTCATTAAAGCCACAACCCGCTTCTGGACAATCAGGAACAAGGCCACCACTTGGAGGAAGACAATTAGTTTTATTACCTGTATTTGCTTGACCGCTACTACTACTAGAACCTGAAGTAGTATTACTGGTATTTCCCGTACTATTAGTATTTCCCCCACCAGAACTAGAACCAACAATACTTACCCTATTAAAAGAAGCAATAACCTCCCTGTTTCGATCCATTTTTAGGATACAAGATGTTGAAGTGGAAGCACAATTACCCCTCCATCCCACAAAAATAGCGTCGCTTGCGCTCGAGGCAGTCACAATAACATTTGTACCGCCTTGAACTGGAATTACACAAGAAACCCCCTCGTCATCTTCAGCAACACAATTTCCACCCTCTACATTTGCCTGTATATAACTACCAGCAGGATGATCACCAGAAATTATCATTGTTAAATTGTAAGTGGAGGATAAAACATCTGTACCATCCGTAGTGGTTCCTGTCCCCGTGTCTTGATTCGTGCCACTAGTGCTTGGATCCCAGTTAGAGGTTTCATCATAAAAATTACTGTCAGGTATAAATGTTAAGTCATTCACAAATGTTCTAGTATTGCTTGGGGCCAAGACTCCCGTAGTATCAAAAAGTCTGTATTGATATGCATGTCCAATCCTCAATCCCCTGAGCGATGTCATTCCCCCATTACCCAAATGGCTTATGGTGAGCATATCGCTTTGCATGTCAAAATTACCTTCACCGTATTCAAATTTGAGTTTCAAATCTTGCGGATTATTATTAAAAATAATTGCCCCAACCAAGGCCGTATTTCTAGTGGTTGAAAAAGATATCACTCCCGTATTTGCTTGTATTGCTTGATTAGCCTGAGCAAAAGAAATACCAGGTAAAACAAAAAGACAGAGAGCTAAAACCAGAACCGCAATTTTTCTAATTTTTATCATACTTATCCCGCCATAAGCGATGAAATATTAATTAACTAATAAAAGATTCAGCTTAGCACTAGCGTCTTTGACAGCGTCATAGGTAGTCATTTTATTTGAAAGCACATTCTCAACCATTCCACGAAAGATATCATCAGTATCTTCAGGAGAAGGATCAAGCCAAGCTTTCGCATAAAGTGCTGACGAATAAAAGATCGGGAAATAAGCATCAGTTGGTTTTAGAGCAAGTAAATCTCTCCTAGCTGGGGCAATATTCAAAGCATTAGCAAACTTAGATGCAAAATCAGAATTTGCCAGAAGACTAGCGGCAATAAAAGCGGTATTTAAATTTTTTGAGAAAGAAGAAACAGCAACACCTGTAACTCTGGCGGAAGTTAATTTAAAATTAGAATTTTTAATCTGAGGAACTGGCGCAGGTAGAAAATTAAGATTTGGATTTTTATTTATTAAAGATTTAAGCTCGCCTGCATATCCAAAATAGAAAGCCAAACCATCGGCACTAAAAAAATCTTGCGAATCGGGTAAAGACCTATTCCAAGAATAAGATTCTTTAAGCGGATTAGAAAAATCGGTATAAAATCCTAAGATCGGCCCTAAATCCACCCTACCAGAATCACCTAGGGTAGAAATAAAATATCCTTTTTCCTCAGACAAAATAGGATTTCCGGCCTGCATAAAAAGAGTCGATATTATATCTTTGGCATTAGTAATATTTGAGAACTGTCCCAAAGCTGTAGCGCTTTTTATAATTTTTTTGTTTTCATCTTTCTTTGTTAAGGAAGGAACAAGTTCTGTAAATTCATCCCAAGAGGTAGGCGGATAAACTATGGAGTTAGCATCGAGCATACTTCTGTTGTAATACATTACAAGAGGATCAATTGCTATCGGAAAAGCTAAAATTCCTTTAGATGTTAAAAAAACTTCTCCTGCTCCGGCAAAATTATTTTTAAATGAAGCGAGAGAATAACTTTCATAAGGAATTGGAAAAATTCTATTTTTATAATGAAAAGCTAGATTGTCAGGCAAGAAAAATAAATCCGGACCAACCCCAGAAGCAAGCGCCTCAAGTAAATCTTGATCAAAAGTTTCTGGATCCTTTTGAACATATTTCAAAATAAGACTCTGATTAGTACGATTGAAATCATCTAAAGCAGTAGCAATAATACCTGTTTTAACCGTCCCCCACAAAACCACAGTCCCTAAGGCCCCCTTTTGGGTAGTGTCATTCCCTATTTTTATGGCACCCGAAAAAACTAAAATACCCAACAAGGCTGCAACAATGAATCCGATTATAAGTATTGTTTGAAAATTTCCTTTCATCCCGTACGAAATAGGACGCGTACGCTTACGCTCCGTTGTCCTTTTTATTATTTATAATATATTTAATCAATTTCATATTTTTTTATTTTATGCGTCCGCGATTTCGTACGGGATTCATTCCTTCTTAAATATCATACCATAATGATGCTTGCCTGCGTTAATAGTACGATTAAAAATAAATCCTTTCCTTCCAAACATTTCGCGCATTTTTTCTTCTGGAATAATTTTAAAACCAGACGATATAATAGATGAATCATCTGACCAATCAATAACCAATACCTTTCCTTCCGGCTTGAGAATACGTGCTACCTCCTCAACAAATCTATCCTTATTCTCGGCTTGAAATAAAACATTAGAAACGACAACAGCATCCGCTACAGCATCACCTATTTTTGTGCCACCCTTTTTTTCTACATCTCCCAAGATACACTCTATATTACTGAGACTGAACTCTTTTATTCTATTTTTAATAGTATTTAAAAAGTCTCTCTGAATTTCAATGGCATAAACTTTTCCCTTTGGAACCATCTGAGCAAGTGGCACTGAATAAAAGCCACTACCTGCCCCCAAATCAACAACAACCATGTCTTCACTCAGTCCGAATTGTTTTAAATTTTTTATTGGGTCGGAAAACATAAATGTAATATTTGTATTTTATACACAGGCAAGAGATGCGATGCCGTCGCCCGCACGGAGACGCATTATGGTAACTCCTTGAGTTTGACGCCCAAGTGAAGGAACATCTTTCAGTGCCGTTCTGATAACCTGTCCCTTTTTCGACATTGCAATTAATTCAACTTCTTCCCCGGTCAAAACCTTTGCAACTATAAGTCCTCCAGTTTTAGGGGTAACCTTTGCTGTTTTAATTCCAGAACCACCACGTTTTTGAACTTTATATTCTTTTAGAGAAGTTTTTTTACCAAAACCATTTGCACTCATGGTCAAGAAAAATCCTCCTTTATTAGAACTTTTTATAACATCCACTCCCATTATCTCGTCTTTTTTGCCGAGCTTCATTCCGCGTACTCCTCCGGCGGTACGCCCCATTTCTCTTATGTCTGACTCTTTAAATCTAATCGACTGGCCATTTGCTGTGGCTATCATAACTTCATCACCTTTTTCGGTGGTCAGCGCTGAAACTAACTGGTCCCCTTTATCTAAGCGAATTGCAATAATTCCACTCCTGCGTACATCTTTAAAGCTTTCCCCGGACATTTTCTTTGCAGTACCATTTTTTGTTACAAGCATAAGAGAAGTCGGTGATTTTTTAAGTTCCTTTGGCATCGACAAAATAGAAGTCACTTTTTCATCTCCCGAGAGAGAGAGAAAGTTCATAATTGACTTGCCCTTTGTGGCACGATGTCCTTCTGGGATATCATACATTTTTATCTGATAGGCCTTCCCTAAATTAGTGAAGAAAAGAAGGTCGCTGTGTGTTGACCCAGCAACAAGCATAGTAACAAAATCCTCTTCTTTTGTTTCCAGATCAACTACACCAATTCCACCACGCTTCTGAGAACGATACTCGGACGGATCCGTCCTTTTTACATATCCGCCTTGCGTAAAAACAAGTACCGTTTCTTTTTCTGGGATCAGGTCTTCATCTGAAATCTCCTTAACTCCTCCTTTAATTATCTTAGTTCTTCTTTCGTCAGCATATTTTTCGCGAATTTCTTTTAGTTCGTCTGATATAACCTTCAACATTTTCTTTGGGCTAGCTAAAAGTTCTTTCATGTTCTTGATAAAATCTTGCTTTTCTTTTAGCTCATTTTCAACGGCTTTTCTTTCAAGTCCCGCCAGTTTCTGCAATTTCATTTCCAAAATAGCCGTCGCCTGCAAATCGGAGAATTTAAACTCTTTCATCAAATTTAATTTTGCAATTTGCGCATCCTTTGACGCCCGAATGACAGTGATCACACGGTCTATTTTGTCTAGAGCTTTTTTCAAGCCGAGTAATATGTGTTCACGTTCTTCGGCTTTTTTCAAATCATACTGAGATCTCCTTTTAACGACCTCTCTCCTATGTAAGATAAATTCAGAGAGTATCGATTTCAGCGAGAGGGTCTGGGGAACACCATCCACCAGAGCTACAATATTAAAATTAAAATTCTGTTCTAGCTGAGTGTTTTTGTAAATGTAATTTAAAACTTTTTCAGGATAAGCACTAGGCTTTAGGTCAATTACTATTCTTATGTCTCTTGTTGACTCATCTCTCAGCCCTTTGATACCTTCGAGTTTTTTTTCTTGAACAAGCTCCGCTATGGACATTATTAAATTAGCTTTGTTTACACGAAAAGGAATTGATGTAATTATTATTTGAAAAACTCCTCCTTTTTGTTCAACTATTTCAGCTTCTCCTCGACACACAACTCCACCTCGCCCAGACGAATATGCGTGAATCATATCATTGTGACCGTAAACAATTCCGCCCGTCGGAAAATCAGGACCTTTTATAAACTGCATCAAATCCTCCGTTGTAGCATCTTCATTTTCAATTAAATACATAGTGGCGTCTAAAACTTCGGCTAAATTATGGGAAGGAATATTTGTAGCCATGCCAACAGCAATGCCTAAAGTTCCATTTAAAAGCAAGGATGGAACCGCCGCAGGAAGAACTACGGGTTCCTTGCGAGTTTGGTCATAGTTTGAGCGAAAATCAACCGTTTCTTTTTCAAGATCCCGAAGAAGCTCTAAAGATATTTTAGACATCTTCGCTTCCGTATAACGCATGGCCGCAGCACTATCTCCGTCAATGGAACCGAAATTTCCTTGCCCTAAAATAAGAGGGTAGCGATATGAAAATTCTTGCGCCATATTAACCATCGAATCATAAACGGCAACATCTCCATGGGGGTGATACTTTCCTAATACGTCTCCAACTACCGCCGCAGATTTTCTAAATCGCGCAGATGAAGTCAATCCCATTTCGTTCATGGCAAATAAAATCCTCCTGTGCACTGGCTTAAGTCCATCCCTGACATCCGGCAATGCACGCTGTGTAATAACTGACATGGCGTATGCCAAATAAGATTCTTTCATCTCTGAAATAATATCAACCGGAACAATGCCGTTTGCACGGGGTTTTTCTCCAATTGGTTCTGTAGTCTTTTTTGCCATAAATAATTATTTTATAATCTTACTTTTTATTCTGTAATGCTTTTATAACCTCCCACTATGTTATCTTTCAAAACAGAAAACGGTTTTAAGTCTTGCCTCACTTTTTCTTTTGTCTCCGGACTAGCTAAACTTCTTCCCAATGAATAAATCCAAAGTATTATCATGATAATAGCGGCAACAGCGGTAAAAATATGCAAAAGATGCCTTCTCTCCTCTTCAGGTTTTTGTCTTAATTTGTGAATTAATTTCCTCATTACAAAAATTAAACTGCTTTTAAAACGACCACCTCACTTTCCTTTCCTTCTAAATCCTTTCGCTTTAATGTTAACTTGTCTGTCACTTCTGCTTTCTCTTCTCCTAATTCTTTTAAAAACGCCTTAAGAGAAGTATTGTCATAGTCCATGGGTATTATCATTTTTGGTTCAAGTGAGGAAACAAGTTTTGCAGAAGATTTAGCATCAAGTAGGTTTCCTCCCACTGGAACGAAAAGAATATCAGGCTCACTGATATATTCACGCGCATCTTTAGAAATGTTTGAATTTGTAAGAGCCCCCAAAAACACGATGTCAATATTATCAACAGAAAGAGAATAAATGGTATTAATATATTTTTTTCCCCCAATTTCAGATTCAGACAAAATACCTTTTATAAAAGTTTCTTTTACCTCATAGCTTCCGGGACCGGAAATTTCAAAAGGTTCTCTCTCTCCGTGAGAAAGTTGTTCTATGCCATTATAATCTGGATGATTAACGGTAATAAGAGCTATGTCCGAACCAAAATGAGCCGAGACACCTGATTTAGAATGCTTGCTTACAGGATTAAATGCGAGGACCATTTCTCCTTGCTGAATCTTGAAAAACTGTTTCCCAAAATATGTAATTATCATTAGCTCTATTATAACAAAAACAGGAACAAAGTGAAAGAGATTCTGCTTGCATTTTTCTGACTTTGTAGTAGTATTTAAGCACAATTAAATTTCATTAAAAGCACGGATTTAGGGTAACACTCCCGAGCATTGTCAAGGGAACACCTAAACCTCAAATCCGCTTTACGCGGATATTTTAATTTATTATGACCCTTGGATAAAAACTCAGGGTCATGGTGGATAAAGTTAAACCATGAAAAAAAGCAACATTATAAAAAAAGGAAAAATTGCCCAGCCCGAAGACCAGCCAGTTATAGAAAACGTAATTTTAAAGTCTATCGTCGATCGAAGTATAAACAAGCCAGAAGCAGACTCTCTTATCGAGGGACCGGTAATTTTGATTAAAAAATCCTCGGTCTTTGTAGATTTGTCTCCATTTGGAACAGGTATTATTTATGGACGCGAATTTATTAACGCAAAAGACATTATAAAGAAAATAAGTCTGGGAGATGTAATAAAAGCAAAAGTTGTTGAACCAGAAAACGAGGATGGGTACACAGAACTTTCTCTTAAAGAAGCCAAGCAAGCCCTCATATGGAGCGAAGCAGAAAAAGCTATAAAAGCAAAAGAAATATTCGACCTTGAAATAAAAGACGCAAATAAAGGCGGATTAATTTTAGAGTGGCAAGGCATACAAGGATTCTTGCCTGCTTCCCAGCTTAAGGCTGAACACTATCCGCGAGTCGAAGATTCAGACAAGGATAAAATATTAAAAGAATTAAAAAAGCTTGTTGGAGAAAAAATTTCAGTTATGATTATTTCCACACTTCCAAAAGAAGGTAAACTGATCTTCTCTGAAAGAGATAATAATCCGGAAGAGAAGAAAGAAATTTTGAGTAAATACACCGTAGGTGATGATCTTGATTGTACCGTGGCGGGTATTGTTGATTTCGGAGTGTTCTTGAAGCTTGAAGACGGACTAGAAGGATTGGTACACATTTCTGAACTTGATTGGGGGCTAGTAGAGGACCCACGAGCAATGTTTAAGATCGGAGATAAGATTCGCGCAAAGGTTATTGAAATAAAAGAAGGAAAGATTTCCCTCTCTATTAAGGCCCTCAAGGAAAATCCTTGGAAAGAATTTGAGGGAAAATTAAAGAAGGGCGACATTATAAAAGGTGTGGTCATCAAATACAATAAACACGGTGCGCTAGTATCGATCAAAGAAGGAGTAGCCGGCCTGGTGCATAATTCAACGTTTGGTTCTGATACAAAACTCCGTGAAAAATTGGAACTTGGAAAAACCTACAATTTCCAAATCACGCTGTTTGAACCAAAAGATCAGAAGATGACATTGATATATTTAGAATAAACGGCACATAAAACAAAATAAAAAATCCCCGTTCAGGGGATTTTTTATTTTAATAATTAATTTTTTAAATTAGGATTTACGACTCTGCCCATGAATAGTATATTTCCATTCGTCGTATCTTGAATCATGAATACAAATGGATGATTGGCATTAAATGTTGGTATTACAGGTCCTTCAAATGGACCAGCTGATGTTACTCCCATGACAACAGCTGTTGCAGCTGCTGCCTCCGTGCCGTCTTCATTGACATCAACAAAAGATTGATGAATTACATCACTGATAAAAAGATCTTTCGTTCCGTCCATTTTGGAAAAATCAGCATTCCCGGGAGAAAAAGATATAGGCATACCCATAGATTTTAAATCTTCAACCATAGAATACTTGGCGTCAAATTTGAATTGCGGAATAAAGACATTTACCCTCTGTTTTTTGAGACTTTTCTTCCAGCTATTAAAGTTTGAAAAAGTTAATAATTTTTCAAAAGAAGTTATGTCATTTTTCTTCGGAAGAACAACGATCATTGATAATTTATCCCCTTTATATGGCATTTCCAAAATCTGTAAATCATCATTTTCGCTGTAATTAAATAATGTCTCGTCATTATTGGCTTGTTTCATCATATTAACCTCCACATTGTTTTCAGAATCAATAAAAAAGCTATTTTCTTTTGTACCTTTCTTTTCGAATGTCTTGCTCCATTTCCCGTTAAAATAAATCGCATTAGTCAGCACAAGCCTTGTATCTACACTTAAAACTCCCTTAGAAATTATCTCTTTTATTTTATCGTTCGTCCTATCTTCAACCCATTTATTAATAGCCAGTCTCGCCTCCTCTGTAGCGTTTTTAAAATCAACATTCGTTACTTTTCCACCGTAATATTTACCTACAGAAGAAAAATATTCATCTAAAAATTTATAATCCTTCTGGGCCCACAGAGCGTTTGCAATGCTAAGCTGGTATTCACTACTGGTTTTGTTAATTTCATTATTGATCGAAGAAAAAGAATTTCTAAGAATGTTGATATCTTTCGGGAAGTGAAAAACCGATCGTATTTCATCGGCCGTCTTGCCATTTGCTCCTTCATATACCATTCCAAATGCGCTTGAAATACTTAAAGGAGAGAAAAAAGTATTTTTTCCATTTTCAATAAGCTTAGGATAAACATCAAAAGCAAACTTGTTATTTGCCATAACTACTGGATTGTCATTTTCTACTTTAATATAAGTAACTTCAGTACTATCGTCTTCTGTTTCGCCTGTCTGGCCGTTTTCTATAGGAATATTTTCATCGCCATTCTGCTCTTCTTGCGGAAGATTTTCTTCTTCTAGATTGATAGGTTCAATCTTGGGACTTTTGTTTTTGTAGTATGCCACACCCCCAACCGCCAACACGGCAATAATCATTATTAAAATACCTATTCCAAAACCTTTTTTATTTTTCATCCCATTAAAAATTATTCCATTCGTACATATATTCTTTATACATAAAAACAGATAATCTATTACTTTTAATAATTTTATCCCGTTCTGTGAATTTCTAACGGGACAAGTAATTTATACTAATTAAACCTAATGTAATAATACCACAAACTAAAATCCCCTGAACGGGGATTTTTTAGTTTAAGCTTTCATTACTGTTGATAGATCTTCATCTCCAATAACATCCATTGTCGCCATAACCTTCTTCGCATAATTGGGCACAATGGAAGGCGGATTGTATTTTTCAAGTATCTCTTTAGTGGTTTTTCCAGAATAATGATGTTCCGTATTAGGATTGTTTCCGCCTAGATTTCGAGCAATTGTTTCTATCGCCTCTTCGTCGGAATCGAATCCGATCTTGCAAGAACCCCAGCCGAAGAAATTATGCTCCACCCTCTTGCAGGCATGAATACCCCCGGTTGATTCTCTTACGGCGATAGCAGGCAAAAGACGCCAGTCAAGACCATTCTTTTCTGCTTCCTCCACCATCTTCTTTCCCATTCCTTCAAGTGGCATTTTGCGTGCTCTAAAATAAGCATCTATTGCTTCAGCCTTCTTTTTGTTTATTTCAGCCTTACTACCCAAAACTTGGTTAAAAGCTAAGGTTAATTCGGCTCCTATATTCTGTTTTTGAGTTAATACAGCTTGGGGGGCCACAACAATATTATTATCTTTAGGGATAACGCTTGGCACTGACATTGTGACTATTGGCAACATCAGGAAAGATTCCACAAACCGTATTAATTTTTTATTATTCATATTTTAGCGGTTTAGCTCCGCCAACTCCATAACTGTTATTTCAGCTTTGTCTGTTTTGTCCCGACGTTTCAGTCGGGATTCCGACTTTACGTCGGAACTGAAAGACCCTTACTTTTAAGCATTTAAAGCTATCAATAAGGATACCCTCATATACTAGCATTTTGAGAGGCAAAAGTCAATGGTTAAACAACAATTTCAGGGTATGTCAAATGCAAAATAGCTTGCTAAATAAGGATATTTTGCACTATGCTCATTGACAAATAAGGCTCAAATATGGTCAAATCCAGCCCTTGTGGATACTGAAAAGGCAAACATAATGATTTTAAGAAACGTGTGGGTCCCCTGTCCTTATGGCTCCGAGGGCGCAGTTTCGAAAATTATTATGTTTGCCTTTAATAATCTTAAAACTTAAGGATATTATCAGCTATCTTGAAAGCTTCCCCCGCCCCCATTGTCACAATGATATCTTTATTATTTAAGTCCATATTCTTGAGCTCTTCTTCAACCTCCCAAAAATTGCCAAAAGCCTTTGAAATATTGTCATTTTCGTAATTATTGATCTCGTCAGATAGGATTTGGGAAGATATAGTTCCATCATCTTCCTCTCTGGCATAGTAAATTGGCAACAAAAGAACCTTGTCAGCTAGGCCAAAAGACTTGGCAAAATCATTAAGTAGAAGCTTTGTTCTGCTGAAAAGGTGCGGTTGAAACACGACAATTAGTCTCCAACCATCTTCTTTTGAATAAATTTCTCTAAAACCCTCAAGAGTGGTAGAAATCTCTGTCGGATGATGAGCGTAGTCGTCATAAACCTTAATCCCGCTTGAGAGATCTCCTCTGTATTCAAATCTTCGCCAAGTGCCGGGAAACTGGGCTACTGCTTTTTCTGATTCCGTTTTTTCTATTCCAATAATCCCAGCCACAGCAATTGCTGCTGCTGCATCTTTTTTATTATGTATTCCAGGTATTTTTAATTTTAAATTCTCGTCAAAAAAATCGTGATAATTTATTATTTTTGCATTTATACCTTTTATCACATCTGCAATATTTTCATCATCTGGATTGCAAACAACAAATCCGTCTTCTGGAACTTTCATTGCAAGTTCTCTAAAAGCACTTTTAATATCTTCTATATCTTTGTAATAGTCCAAATGATCTGCGTCAATATTTGTAATAACTAAAATTTTAGGATTTATATTTAAAAATGATCTTCTGTATTCACAAGCTTCAACTACTAAGTATTTACTTTTTCCTGCAATAAAATTAGATTTCTCTCCTACTAACAAACTTCCCACAATAACAGTCGGATCATTGTTTGTGTCGCGTAAAATTTGTGCAATCATTGCTGTCGTCGTGGTCTTGCCGTGAGTTCCAGAAACTGCAATTGTATATTTATCTCTACTTATTAAATCGAGCATTTCTGGATAAGATTTTACTGGAATATCAGTTCTTTCTTTTATTTTTTTGGACAATTCCGGGTCATAATTATCTATCGCTATTGTATAGACTATCAAATCAACATCTTTCGGTATATTTTCATATGATTGCCCAATAATAATATCAGCCCCAACCTTGCGAAGCTCTTGCACAACTTCACCATCTTGCATATCCTGCCCTGTCACCTTTTTGCCGTCATGAAGCATCATCCGCGCAATGGCCGAAATACCGATTCCCCCAATCCCAACAAAATGCACATGTTTGATTTTATTTAAATCTATATTCATCTACTTTAAATTCTTTAACCAATTATCAAATAGTTCCCTGAGTTGCTTAAGATGTCCTGGGTCACGAAATGTATGTGGCGCATTTTTAATAACATGAAATTCTTTTTTAGTTTCTATTGGCAATAAATTAAAAAATTTTTTTTCATCAACTGGAGGACAGGGGAAATCTTTTTCACCCATTACAAAAAGTATAGGCATGGTTATTTTATGCGCCTCCAGCTTTAAGTCATGTTTTAATCTTTCTTGAATATGTGACCAAGGAAGCCTCATTTCTAATCCAGGCTTTGAACTACTTATTTTTGTTTTCCAACCAGTTTTTTCCCATCTTTTCATTTCAGTAGAATCATTCTTTTTTGAAGATTCAACATTATCTAAACCTGAAAAAACCCCAGCAAATGGAAATACCCCCTCCACTTCATTTGAATATTCTTCTGCATATTTTGCAACAGCAAATCCACCCAAACTGTGTCCAGCTAAAACAAAAGGTTCTTTGTACCAATCTTGTTTTTTTGCCCAACCAATAACATCAACTAAATCTTCATAGTGATTTTGCATGGTTGCGTCTTCGTATTTTCCACCACTTTCGCCAATTGAATTGGTTACATCAAAATTTACAACAATATAATCATTTTCAAAAAGTGTATCTGCTAATAATTTAATATGCGGTTGTTCTTTAAACCCACCAAGTCCGTGAATTACAAAAGATAAACCTCTCGGATTTTTAGGAATTAAAATACTACCTACTATTTCTAACCCTTTTCTGTTTTTAATCTTAAATTTTTCCATAATTTTATTTTAAATATTTACTTAATTCCAAACTATTAATTTCTTTTGTTTTAGAATTTATGTCTTCTGAATCCAAAAGAAAGATGCCAAGTTTGCCGGGTAAAGTATACA